>JALYHF010000276.1 GCA_030776745.1 Actinomycetota bacterium
GCCGGGAGGTACCGGCAGGGACGGTGGGCGGGCGGATGGCGGGGACGAGCAGCCCCCGCTCGAGGAGGGCGTCCGAGGCGGCGACGGCCCGCTCCTCGTCGCCCACCACCACCGGCACGATGGGCGACGGGTGGCCGGGGGCGATTCGGTCGACGTGGCAGCGGAGGGCGGCCTTCAGCTGCTCCCCCTCGGACGACCGCACCACCCGCAGGGCGGCCAGGGCGGCGGCGGCGTCGGCCGGCGGGGAGGCCGTCGTGAAGATGAAGGGCCGGGCCCGGTTCACGACCAGCTCGGTCAGGGCGGCGGGCCCGGCCACGAAGCCGCCCAGGGACCCGAGGGCCTTGGAGAGCGTGCCCACCCGGACCAGCCCGTCGGCGCCACCGGCCAGCTCGGGGCCGAGCACGGCGTGGGCCTCGTCGAGCACCAGCAGGGCGCCGTGGTGCCGGCAGACGTCGAGCAGCTCCTCCACGGGCGCCACGTCCCCGTCCATGGAGAAGACGGAGTCGCTCACCACCAGGGTCCGCCCCCGACCCCGCAGGGCGCGCTCGACGGCAGCGACGTCACCGTGGGGGTACACCGTCACCTCGGCTCGGGCCAAGCGGCAGCCGTCGACGATGGACGCGTGGTTCCCCTCGTCGCTCAGGATGCGGACGTCGGGACCCCCCAGAGCGGAGAGCACGCCGAGGTTGGCGGCGTAGCCGGTGGGGAACAGCACCGCTCGCGCCGCCCCCTTCCAGGCGGCCAACTCGTCCTCGAGCTCGGAGTGGACCGGGCGCGACCCGACGGTGAGGCGGGCAGCCCCGGCGCCCGTCCCCCATCGGTCGAGGGCGGCGTGGGCGGCCGCCGCCACGGCGGAGTGCCGGGCCAGGCCGAGGTAGTCGTTCGACGCGAACGACACCACGGGCCCCCGCTCGGGCTCGTCGGGCAGGGACACCTCCGGACCGGGCCCGTCGACCTCGCGCACGGCACGCCACCGTCCGGCGGCGACGATGCGGGCCCGCTCCTGCTCGGCCCACGTCGCCCAGCTCATCGGCCACCGCCGGTGACCTCGAGGATCGACTCGCGCAGCACGCCGACGATGCGGTCCACGTCGGCGGCGGTGACCGTGAGCGGCGGCACCAGGATCACCACGTCACCGATGGGCCGGAGGAGGACCCCCCGTCGCACCGCTTCGGCGCACACCCGCCGGCCCCAGCGAAGCCCGGGAGCGCCGGGGGCCAGCTCCACTCCCGCCATCAGCCCGCGCTGGCGCACCTGGCCGACGGCCGGCAGCGTCTCGATGTCCGCGCCCAGCCGTCGGGAGAGCTGGGCCGACCGCCGGGCCACGTTTCCCAGCACGTCCCACTCGGCCAGCAGCTCGAGGTGGCGGCGGGCCACCGCCGCGGCCAGGGCGTTCCCACCGTAGGAGTGCCCGTGGTAGAGGGTCCGCGAGCCCAGGTCAGGGCCGAGGAAGGCCTCGAAGACGCGCCGAGAGGCCACCGTGGCCGACATGGGCAGGTAGCCGCCGGTGATCCCCTTCCCCAGGCAGAGCAGGTCGGGTCGCAGGCCACACTGCTCGGAGGCGAACAGGGTGCCCGTCCGCCCGAAGCCGGTGGCCACCTCGTCGCAGACGAGGAGCACGTCATGGGCCCGGCACGCCTCGGCGAGGGCGGCGAACTCGGCGGGCGCCGCCACCAGCATGCCGGCTGCTCCCTGCACCAGCGGCTCGACCACCACGGCGGCGAGGTGGCGGGCGTGCTCGGCCACCAGGGAGGCGGCCACCCGCAGGCACTCCGGGTCGTCGAACCCCGGGGCCCGGCGGACGGGGAAGCGCAGCGGGTCGAACAGGTGGGTGCCGAAGCCCCCGTCCCCCACCGACAGGGCGCCCACGGTGTCGCCGTGGTACGCGCCCCCGAAGGCCAGGTAGGACGTGCGCCCGGCCACCCCCTCGTTGGTCCAGAACTGGAAGGCGATCTTGAGGGCCTGCTCCACGGCGGAGGCGCCGTCGGACGCGAACAGCACGTGCGGGCGGTCCACGGGGACGACGGCGGCCAGGGCCTCGGCGAGCTCGATCGCCGCCCGGTTCCCGTTGCCGAGCAGGGTGGAGTGCGCCACCCGGTCGAGCTGGTCCCGCACCGCCTGGTCCAGCTCGGGAACGCGGTGGCCGAGGGTGTTCACCCAGAGCGAGGAGACGGCGTCCAGGTACCGGTTCCCGTCCACGTCCACCAGCTCGTGGCCCTCGGCCCGCTCGACGACCACGGGGGCGCTGTCGGCGTAGGTCGACATCTGGGTGAAGCCGTGCCACACCACGGCGGCGTCCCGTTCCACCCAGTCGGGCACAGAGGGAGGGATGTCGGCCACCGTGCCTACCGGGCCCGGTCCCCGTCGGCGGCCAGGTCCTCGGCCGCCTGACGGACCTGCCAGTCCCGGTCGGACAGGGCCCGCTGGAGGGCGGCGTCCACAGCGGGCCCCTCGAAGGGAGCCAGGGCGATGACGGCCCGCCGGCGGACGGCCGGCTTGTCGGTGGCGGCCGCCAGGATGGCCGGCAGGCCGGCCTGGTCACCGATGGCGCCCAGGGCGGCGACCGCCGCCTCTCGGCAGAGGGGGTCGGCGTGGCCCGTCGCCGTCGCGCTCAGGGCGGCCACCACCTGCGCCCTGGCCGGGCCCCTCTCCCCCAGGGCCCAGGCTGCCGCCTCGGCCACGGAGGCGTCGTCGTCGCCCAGGAGAGGCACGAGGTCCACGTCGGGCACGCCGACGGCCACCTCGCAGCCCCGGCGGCGGACGGTCGGGTCGCCGTCCTCGAGGGCGGCCACCACGTCGCTGGCGGTGAGGCGCCCTGTGCGGGCCAGGGCCCCGAGGGCGGTGGCCCGCACGGCGGGGCAGGAGTCGACCAGGAACCGCCGGGCGGCGGCCCCGTCGCCCCGGTGACCGGCGAGCGCCGCCTCCCGTCGCCGCCGGGCCTCGTCGATCAGCGTCGCTCGTGGCGCCTCCTGGCCCCCACCCGTCACGGCGTCAGTGTCGATCGGCTGGTCTCGTCCACGCAACGGAGCCGTGGCTACACTCCCCCCACCCGTGCCGCCGCCTTTCGATCCTCGACTCGCGCCGTGCCGGCTCGGGCCGGCCCGCCCACGCCGCCCGGAGGGCCGAGCTTGCCGCCGCCCGTCACGGGTGCCGGCCGCCCTCCGGGTCCTCGTGGCCACCGGGCTCTTGATCGGTGTCGGGGCCTTCCTGGTGGAACGGGGACGAGGGGCGCTGGCCGCCCTCGACCAGCCGGGCCCGGGCCCGGCCCCGGCTGCGGCCGGCATCCTCCCCGTCGCCGTCCCCCCGACCACTGCTCCTCCGCCCACCATCCCGGTGGTGGGTGGCGAGGGGCTCCCGGCCCAGCCCGAGCGCCCCATCGACATCCCGAGCAACCCCTACGCCAGCGAGAAGCTGGTCGAGATCGGGACCATCGAGATCCCGAGGATCGGCCTCTTCCACCGCGTCTTCCACGGGGTGACCCTGCGCTCCATCGACCAGGGGCCCGCCCACTGGCCGGGCACCGCCTTCCCGGGCCAGACGGGCAATTCCGTGTTCGCCGGCCATCGCGTCACCCACAGCCATCCGTTCCGCAACCTGGACCAGCTGGTCTCGGGCGACCGGGTGATCTTCCACGTGGGCGGCGTGCGGTCGGTGTACGCGGTGACGGGCAGCGAAGTGGTCTCGCCCCAGGCCGTCCACATCGCCAACCCCACCCCCACGCCCACCGCCACCCTCTACGCCTGCCACCCCCCAGGCTCGGCCCGGTACCGCTACGTCGTCCACCTGGCGCTCGTGGGCCCGCCGGCGTAGGGGCGGCTCCGCCCGTCAGCCCACCGCCCTGCGGATGGCCACGCCGACCAGCAGGATGGCCGCCGCCACCACGCCGGCCAGCACCACGCCGACCAGAACGGACACGCCCAGCAGCCCCAGGCCGGCACGA
>JALYHF010000277.1 GCA_030776745.1 Actinomycetota bacterium
GGCCTGACCCTGGCCGAGATCGGCCAGGTGCTAGGCGTCACCGAGAGCCGGGTGTGCCAGATCCACACCAAGGCCGTCCTCCAGCTGCGGGCCAAGCTGGCCGAGCTCCAGCGGGACCCGGCCTAGCAGCCGACGGCGGCGCCCACGCCGTTCCGGCGGGGGCGGAGAACCCCTTTTCCCACGCCGATGGGCACGGTAGGTTGTGGCCACTCCTCATCGGCTCCCCGAGGGTCTGAGCGCTCGCTTCCCCTGAGCAGCCTTCCGAGCCCTGGGAGGAGCCGTGCGCCGACTCGCCGCACCGGCTGTCTTGGCCCTCGTCCTCTTGTGTGCCGCGCCGGCTCCCGCCAGCGGCGTGACCCCCGTCACCCACGTCCCGCCCGTCGATGCCCCGATCGTCGAGCTGTTCCGCCCGCCGGCATCGCGGTTCGGCCCCGGCAACCGAGGGATCGACTACGCCACCGTCCCAGGCACCGAGGTTCGGTCCTCCGCTCCCGGAGAGGTCACGTTCGCGGGAGCGGTGGGAGGGACCTTCCACGTCGTCGTCCTGCACGCCGACGGCATCCGCACCAGCTACTCCTTCCTGTCGTCGGTCAGCGTTGGCCGCGGCGTTCGGGTGGTCGCCGGCCAGGTGGTCGGCGTCTCGGGCCCGTCGCTCCACTTCGGGGCGCGGGCCGGTGACACGTACCTCGATCCGCTGCTCCTCCTCGGCGGTGGCCGTCCAAAGGTCCGGCTGGTTCCCGACGAGGCGGGCCGGCCCCAGGACGAGAGCACGGAACGCAGCCACCTCGAGCGCATGCTGCGGGCGCTGCCCCGGGTGGGGGCGAAGGTGGGAGGCGCCGCCGTGGGCTGGGCCCGAGAGCTGGCCACGGCCGCCACCGGTCGAGGGCCCGGCTCGGAGGAGCTGCTGGCCGTGCTCCACGCCGTTGGGCCCCCCGTCTGGTTCCTGCCGGCCCGGCTGGCCCTCGCCACCCGGGCCTGGGCCGACAGCCAGGCGGCGTGCACCCCGGCCGAAGTCCGGCCTCCCGTCCCGAGCGAGCGCCGCCAGGCCGTGCTGGTGGCCGGACTGGGCTCGACGTCGAGCCACGCCGCCGTCGACGAGCTCGACACCGCCGCCCTGGGGTACGCCAGGGCCGACGTTGTCCGCTTCTCTTACCGGGGCGGCACCACGGCCGAGCGGCCGTACGCAGCGGCCGACACCCAGCAGGACATCCGTACCTCCGGCCGGAGGTTGCGGCTGCTGCTCGAACGGCTCCACGCCGACCGCCCCGGTGTGCCCATCGACGTGATCGCCCATTCGCAGGGCGGCCTGGTGGCCCGCTCCGCGCTCGGTGGCCGGGCGCCACCCATGGTGGGTCACCTGATCACCCTGGGCACGCCCCACCAGGGTGCAGATCTGGCCACCGGCGCCCGCGCCGCGTCCTCCTCACCGGGGGCGGTCGGTGTGGCCCGCCTGGCTCGAGCGACGGGCCTGACCGGGATCGATCCGAGGTCCCCCGCTGTGCGCCAGCTGTCAGAGACGTCCACGTTCATCCGGGACCTCGGTTCCCTCCCGCTGCCCGAAGGGGTGCGGGTCGTCTCCGTCGCGGCGCGGGGCGACGCCGTGGTGGCCTCCCCCCGCTCGCGGCTCCGGGGCGCAGCCAACGTGGTGGTAACCGTTCCCGTCGTGAGCCAGCACAGCGCACTGCCCGGGTCGGCGGCCGCCGCCCGGGAGGTCGCCCTCGCCCTGCGGGGAAGGCCCCCGAGTTGCGAGACCTGGCCCGACGCGATGGCCGACGAGGTGGTCGGGCAGGCCATCGCCGGGGCCGAGGACGTGGTGGGGTTGGCCCTGGCGTCGGTGGCGCGTTAGCTGTGCGTCGGCCGGGCCAGATGGGGCGGGCCGTGGGTCACGGCCCGCCGAGCTGGCTGCGCAGAGCGTCCAGAGCCTCTCCCACCACCTCTGCCATCCGCTCGGCGGCGTCGGCGTCCGCCAGGCCTCCTCCGTCGACCACCAGGCGCACCTGCTCGACGCTGAGATCGCCGAAGCGCAGCAGCAGCTGGAGGCGCCCGAGCAGCTTGAAGATGAGGTCGGCGTCGTCGGGATCGACGATGACGATCCGGTCGGGGATCCCCCGTTCGCCCATTGGCTGACCCTGGCCCATCGCGCCCTTCTGGAACGCCTCGATCCATCGCCCCGGCTAAGAGTAGTGACGGGACCGCTTGGCATCGGGACGAAGTGGGCATGGAAGGCACATGGACGGAATCACCCTTCTCAGACAGGACCACAAGACCGTGGAAGGACTGTTCAAGAGGTTCGAGAGGGCAGGTGACGGCGCGTCCGAGACCAAGCGAGACCTGGTCGACCGGATCATCGAAGAGCTGTCCGTCCACGCCGTCATCGAGGAGCAGGTCTTCTACCCGGCGGTGCGGGAGGCCGTGCCCGACGCCGAGCCCACCGTGCTCGAGGCGTTGGAGGAGCACCACATCGTGAAGTGGACGCTCTCCGAGCTCGAGGGCATGGCCCCCGACCAGGAACGCTTCGACCCCAAGGTAACCGTCCTGATCGAGAGCGTCCGCCACCACGTGGAGGAGGAGGAAGGCGAGCTGTTCCCCGAGGTGCGCAAGGCCCTCGGCCGCAAGCGCCTCGCCGAGATCGGCGAGGCCATGGAGAAGGCGAAGAAGGCGGCGCCCACCCGCCCCCACCCGAGGGCCCCCGACACGCCTCCGGGCAACATCGCCGCCGGTGCGGCGGCAGGAGCGGTGGACAAGGTTCGCCAGGCCGGCAAGAAGGCCGTCAAGACCGGCAAGAAGGCCGCCAAGAGCACTCGAAGGACCGCCCCTTCGTAGAACGCTCGGCCCGACCGCTGCTCGGTTCGCGAGCCGTGGCGCGGCGCCACGTCGGAGTCTCCGCGTACGAGGTCAGCTCGGCCCGGGTGCTGGTGCCTTCTCCATCGGCCGCCTGGTCTCGGCCTCTACCGGGCCCTCACCTACGTGCTCCCGATCCCTGTCGGCGCGATCGCCTACCTCGTGTGGCCCCGGCGACGGAGCTGGCGGAGTCCGTCGGCCGGCGGCGCCGAGCCGGTGGGTGCTGGGGTGGGCGAGGGAGGGGGGCGTCCGGGAACAGGCGGGGCCGCAGGCGGTTTCGCAACCCGATCACCACCACGACCGAGATGAGCACGACGGCGGTGCCGAAGAGCGTGCCGGCCACGGCGTCGGACAGCCAGTGGGCTTGGAGGTAGGTGCGGCTCAGGGCCATCACCAGCGTGAAGAGCACGGCCCGCACCTCCCAGGCCCACCGAGCGGGCCCCGGGGGCAGCACCATGATCACGAGGGCCAGGGCCGACACGGCGCCGGCCGTGGCGTGCCCGGACGGGAACGAGAACCCACTCGTGTCCACCAGGGGTGAGGGGGGACGGGGCCGCTCCACCAGGTCCTTCAGCAACCCGATGCCGGCCTCCGAGATGGCCACGGCCAGCAGGAGGGCGGTGAGATGGGCCCACCGGCGCCGGTGGGCCAGCCACAGGCCGAGGACGACCCGCAGCGGAGCGGTGATCCACACCCCGCCCAGCACGTCGAGGATCTTGGCCACCCAGGTGAGCGGCGCCACCCGCACGGCCTGCATGCCCTCCAGCCAGGCGTCGTCCACCTTCTGAACCGCCGGTCGGGTGGCGTGGTCGCCCACCAGGACGAAGAGCAGCACGGTGACCGCGGTGATGGCCACGGAAAGGCCGACGGCACGCCGATGGTTCAGGAGCAGCACCCGGACCGGCCTTGCTCACGGGTCGAGATCGAAGCCGAGATCGCGCCGCACCTCCTCGCGAAGAGCCTGACGGGGGAAGAGCTCCACCGACTGGTCGAACTCGGGGAGCAGCAGGATGTGCAGCCCCTTGTCGAACTCGTAGCGATAGGCCACGCACCCGCCCGGGAACACGTCGTAGGTGGTGCCGGCGAAGCGGGGAGACAAAGAGCGCAGGAGCCGGTAGCGGCGCACGCCCTCCTCCTCGGAGCGGATCCTCGTGGCTCGGCTCACGTCGCAGCGCCTCTTGAGCTCCACCTCCACGGCCCGGGGGGCCCGATCGGAGTCCAGCCAGAAGCGCGTCCTGCCGCTCTCCACGTCAAAGCCGCCGAAGCTCCATCCCGTCGGCATGCTCTTGACACAAGGCACCAAGGAGGCGCTCGGGACGGACTGGGCCACGACGGCGAGCCGGCCGTCGGCCTGGCATCTGGGCATCGCCGTGCTCGGGGACGTGCAGGCCCCCAGCACCACGGCCATGGCCACGGCCAGGGCGGCCGGCACGGCTCTGCTCATGGTCCGCTCCCGTCCCCTCACAGCAGCCCCGCCGTGCGCAGGTTGATGGCCACGAGGACGAGAGCACCCAGGCCCACGGCGGCCACGCCCAGCGTCACGCCGATGCGCCGAAGGCTCCAGAGGCGGATGGAGATGGGCGGCCGCTCCGGAGCGAGGTGGCGGAAGCGCCCGGCCAGGTCACGGCCGTCGGAACGGAGGCGGGCCCGCAGTTGGGAGGGGACGGTGACGCTCCTGCTGGCGGCGAAGGCCTCGGCGATCTCGTCGGGCGCGAACACCAGGAGGGCCCGCTCGTAGACCCGCTCCGCCGTGCTGTAGAGGGCCAGGGTGAGCATCATGTTGGCCAGGTCGACGGCCTGGCGCCACGGCGTGGGGCGCACGCTGGCGAAGGCCACGTCGATCAGCAGCACGTTGCCGTCCCGCACGAGCACGTTGGCCGGCTTGATGTCGCGATGGGCCAGGCCCACGTCCCACATCCTCCGCACCACCGCCAGGCCGTCGTCGATGACCTCGTCGTCGACCTCGGCGACGTCGATCTCGGTGGCGCCGTCGAAGAACTCGGTCACGATCAGGTATTCGCGCTCGGGCGTGATCTCGACGAAGCCGTAGGGCTCGGCCACCGGCAGCCCCGCGTCCCGCATGACCCGCAACAGGTAGTCCTCGTACTCGACGAGGCGGCGCACGCTCGAGAAGCCGGACTCGTCCTCGAGGCGGCCATAGCGGATGAGGCGCCCGAGCTTGTACCAGCGGTCGGAGCGCAGGTGGTTGAAGGCGTAGAGCTTGCCGAAGAAGAAGACGTCGGGCTGGTCCGGCCCACGGGAGACGCGCAAGCGCAGTGGCGTGGACCCGGCGGAGCCCTCGAGCCGGAACGGGGTGATCTCCGTCACGGTCAAGCCGAGCTGGTGCTGGAGGGCCTCGGCTATGGCCTCGCCCCGGCGACCGCCCACGTCGAGGTGGGCAGCCCGCGACCGCCGGTAGGTGACGGGGAAGATCTCGTTGGGGATGAGGAGCCGGAAGGCCAGCACCGGAACGGCCATCCCGAGCACCACGGCTACGAACACGTCGGTGGGGTAGTCGACGGCCAGGTACAGCCGGGCCGCGCCCAACGCCACCATGGGCACACCGGCCACCCACTTGGCCCGGTTGCGCAGGGTGCCGGCCGGCACCAGGGTGTAGAGCACACCCATGAGGCTGAGGCCCAGGGACATCACGGGCTGCGACGGGTGGGAGTACCCGTCCCAGCTGCCCAGGATCTCGACCCCGACCGGGCGGGGTCGGCCGATGTTCACCGAGATGGTGGACGCCACGGTGTTGACGACGAGGATGATCCCCAGGAGGACCAGGAGGTGGCGGAAGCGCCGGAGACCGAGCAGGGCGACCACGGTCGCCAGGCGGATGGTCCGCACCACCCACTCCGAGCCCAAGGCGTGCAGGCCGAGCATGACGGTCGTCAGGGCGTCGTGGCGCAGCCCGGCGACCCACCGCAGCACGGCGACGTCGCCTCTATCGATCCAGGTGGAGAACGGCTCGACGGTGAAGCCGACCACCCAGACCAACACGACCAGGCCGGCCATGGCCAGGTAGACGCGGCCGCTGACGTTGATGGGTCGAGGCAACGGCGGCGGCTCACCGGAGGGTCGCCGACGCCGGCCCATGCGGGAGACGCGCGCCAGCCCAGGGAGGACCGGGTCGTCTGCCGCTCCTGGCGCGTATCCTCGTGCCGTCTTCCCAACCTCCTCACACGGGACGAGGTGGCCCATCGCCGGCGTGGACGGCCGCTATCGTAGGTCGCCCTCGGAGGTCGAGCGAGGGGAGCGACCGGAGCGGATGGCCAACGTGAGAGCGGCGCTGGGCCTGCCCGCCGACGTACTCCGTCGGCCCGAGCGCCTGCTCGTCGCGCTGGCCGCCCTGGCCGTGGTGGTCCTCGCCACGTGCGCCCCTCGGGCCCCCGACCGGGACGAGGCGGCCCGCCCCCGTCGTGACAACGCCGTCACCGTCGGCTCCTTCAACTTCTCCGAGAGCGTGCTGCTGGCCGAGATCTACGCCCAGGCGCTGGAGGCGGCGGGGATCCCGGTCAAGCGGGAGTTCGAGGTCGGGACGC
>JALYHF010000278.1 GCA_030776745.1 Actinomycetota bacterium
GGGCCCCCCTCCCGGCCGCCTCCCCCCTGCCCTACCCGTAGGTAACGTCCGGCCCGGCGTTGGGTTGCCCAAAAAGTTGCGGCTGTCTTGCTGCATGCAGGGGACACCTATCGGAGAAAGACACCGATTGACGTCGCCGTGCCCGCGCCGTTGACTGGTCTCGAGGTGTCCCGAAAGCGCGTCAGGCCACCTCACCCCCAACAGGGACGGCCAGGCGGAGGGCCCGCCTGGCCGTTCCGCGTCCCACGGCCGCGCTGCCCCTGGGCGCCTCCCGGCCGAAGGCTGGCGCCAGTGGCTGGTCGTGGCGGCCGGCGACCCGGACCTCGTCGGGCAGGGGCCAGGGGTTGGGCAGGCAGCCGTTGAGCTCGGTGCTCTGCTGGGCCATCACCGGGGCGGGCCGGCCGGGGCGGGGACAGTGGCGCCGTGGGTGTCGCTGCCCGAGCAGGTGACCGACCTCGTGGTTGACGAGCATCTGGCGAAAGGCGGTCAGGGTCCCGGTCCACTGGGGCGTGGCCGACCTCCAGCGGTCGGCGTTGAGCGCCACCACGGGCCCGTTCTGGCACGAGTACGTGCCGTAGGTGTCGTAGGGCAGGCACAACCGGTCCACCTCGCCGCCCTCGGCCAGCACGATCAGGAACGGTGCCTGCGGGCGACGGACCAGCCGGAAGCCCGCCCTCGACCATCCTCGGCGGTCCGAGAGCGTGGACTCGACCACGGCGGCAAAGCCCTCGGTGGCCCTGTCGGTGGTGCGTCGCTCCACGCGGTAGGCGACCTCGACCTCAGCCGGCGAAGTGGCCCCCGCCGGTGGCACCGGGGGGGCGGGAACCGGGGGGTCGGGGGACGCCACGGTGGCGGGCGCCGTGGTCGCGGGCGGCTCCGGGCCTGGTGCCCCGTGCTGGCCGCCGTCCCGGCAAGCAGCCTGCATGGCGAGCACCAGGCAAAGCGCCAGCACCGCCCTTCTCCGACCGGTGCGCACCGTCTCACGATTCCCGGTTGACGGCCCGGCGATGCGGGAGGATCGACCCCATGGGCGGAGATCACCTCGTTCGCATCGGCCTCGAGCTTCTCTTCGTGGTGGCCCTCGGGGGCATGCTGTGGTCCGTCGCCCGCCGCCTGCGGTCCGGGCGCATCCGCGTAACCCGCTGCGCTGCTTGCCGCCGCCCGACGTCCCGGGCCTACCCCGCCTGCCGCCACTGCGGCTTCTCCCCGCCGGGAAGCCGCCCGTGGTGACGCACCCGGCCCCGTAGAGTGCGGTCGTGGTCGATGCGCTGCCCCAGGGGGAGGCCAAGGTCCGCGCCGTTCAGGAGATGTTCGACGCCATCGCCCCGCGCTACGACCTCGTGAACCGGGTCATGACCTTCGGCATGGACGTCGGGTGGCGGAGGGCGACGGCGCGGTCCCTCGCCCTCGCGGCGGGGGCCCGCGTGCTCGACGTGGCCGCCGGCACCGGTGACCTCTGCCGGGACCTGACCGCCTCTGGCTACGCCCCGGCCGGCATCGACCTGTCGTCGGGCATGCTGGCCCACGCCCGCACCGACGCTCCGCTGGTGCAGGCCGACGCCCTGCGCCTGCCGGTGCGAGACGCCTCCGTCGACGGCGCCGCCTGCGGGTTCGCCCTCCGGAACCTGGTGGACCTCCCGGCCTTCTTCGCCGAGCTGGGCCGGGTGGTCCGCCCTGGTGGCCGCATCGCCCTCCTGGAGGTGGCCCAACCGGTCCACCCGCTCCTGCGGTGGGGCCACGGGCTGTACTTCGGAAAGGTGGTGCCGCGAGTCGGCGGCTGGCTGTCCGACCCGGCCGCCTACCGCTACCTGCCCCGGTCGGTCGCCTACCTCCCCGCCACGGAGGCCCTGCTCGACCAGCTGCGGGCCGCCGGGTTCACCGCCGTCGAGCGCCGTCTGCTCTCGGCCGGCATCGCCCAGCTCCTGACGGCCACGAGGGCATGACGACGGCCGCCGAGGCCGCCCTCGGCCTCACCGCCCGCACCGTGCGCATCCACTCCCCCGAGCTCGACCTTCTCGAGTTCGCCGGCGACGAGGGGGTGGTCTTCGAGCTCGGGGGGCGCGGGCTGGCCGGCCGGGGCGTGGCCCTGCGGGTGGACCCGGCCTCGGCGGAGCCGACTCTGGCCGCCATCGAGACCCACGACGAGGTCGGCCTCCCCGGTTGCGGGCCGGTGGCCATGGGCGCCCTTCCCTTCGACCCCGCCGCCGGGGGGACCCTGGTCGTCCCCCGCACGCTGGTGGGCCGGGCCGCCGACGGCACGGCGTGGATGACCACCATCGGTGCCGGCGTCCCACCCCGCCCGGCCACCCGGCGCGGCCGGCCCCCCGACCGGTTCACCCTCGCCGCCTCCCGACCCCACGAGGAGTGGTGCGCCACCGTCGACGCCGCCGTCGAGGCGGTGCGGCGAGGACGACTGCACAAGGTGGTGCTGGCGCGCGAGGTGGTCGTCGAGGCCAACCGGCCCATCCTGCCCCTCGACGTGGTGCGTCGGCTCAGGGCGCTGTACCCGGCCTGCATGCTGTTCTCGGCCGAGGGCTTCGTGGGCGCCAGTCCCGAGCTGCTGGCGTCCCGGCTGGGGCGCCAGGTGCGCTCGCACCCCCTGGCCGGGACCATCCCCCGCAGCGGTGACCCGGCGGTGGACGAGAGGCTGGGAGCCGGGCTCCTGGCCTCCGCCAAGGATCGCGACGAGCACCGGTTGGTGGTGGACGCCGTGGCCCGAGCGCTGCGGCCCCACTGCGAGGACCTGGCCGTCCCGGAGTCACCCTCGATCGTCCCCCTGCGCAACGTCTCCCACCTGGGCACCCTGATCTCGGGCCGCCTGGCCGCCGCGCCCCCGTCGGCCCTGGCTCTGGCCCTGCTCCTGCACCCCACCCCGGCGGTGGCGGGCACGCCCGAGGGCGAGGCCCTCTCCTACATCGCCGAGGTGGAGGGGATGGACCGGGGCCGCTACGCGGGGCCGGTGGGCTGGGTGGACGCCAACGGCGACGGCGAGTGGGCGGTGGGCATCCGCTCGGCCCAGCTGTCGGGCCGGCGGGCCCGGCTCTTCGCCGGTGTGGGCGTGGTGGCCGATTCCTCACCCGAGGCGGAGCTGGCCGAGACCCAGCTGAAGCTACAGGCCCTGCTGGCCGCCGTCGTCCGGCCCTGAGCCGGTCAGCGCCGCCGCCACGGCGGCGTGGAGCTCGTCGTGGACGGCCACGTTTCGGTGCCGGTCGGTGCGCACGTGCACCAGCCGCACTCCCCCCGCGGCCAGGGAGGCGCCCACCTCGGGGGCCACGTCGGCGGCGGTGGAGGCGGTGGTGGCCGGGATCCCGTGGACGCCGGCCAAGGCCGGCAGGTCCACGCCCTGGGGGGTGCCGAGCAGCCGCTCGAACCGTTCGGGGGAGACCTGCGTGGCCTGGGGGAGGAACGAGAAGATCCCCCCGCCGTCGTTGTCCACCACCACCAGCGTGCAGCGCAGCTCCTCGGCCGCTCCTCTCGGGACCAGCAAGCCGTTGGTGTCGTGCAGGAAGGCGAGGTCGCCCAGGATCGCCGCCGTAGGCCCGTGTCCCGCGGCGGCCACCCCGAGGGCGGTGGAGGTCACGCCGTCGATCCCGTTGGCGCCCCGGTTGCTCAGGACCCGAAGCCCGGTCCGGGGGCGCGCGTACCACTCGAGATCCCGCACCGGCATGGAGGAGGACACCACGATGGTGGAGCCCTCGGGCACGGCGGCGGCCACCGACCGCGCTACCCCCGGCTCGGTGGGCCCCTCCCGGCCTTCGAGCGCCCGGTCGAAGGCCAGCTGGGCGGCCGCCTCGGCCCACCGCCACCCCTCCAGCCACGACGGCGGGGCGGGCCTGGCGTCGGCGCCGGCCACGGCGAGGCACACGAGCGTGGGGTCGGCCGCCACCACGGTGGTCGCCGTCCGGGCCGGGTCGATCCAGGTTCCAGCAGGGTCCACCAGCCACTGGGGCACGTCGAGGCCGGCCAGCCACTCGGCCACCACCCGCGACGCCCACGGGGCGCCGAGGCGCAGGACCAGCTCGGGCCGCTGCCCGGCGGCGAAGGCATCGACCCGCAAGAGGGCATCGGCGGCGGCGACCGTCGTCGGCAGCGGGAGCCGGCAGCCCGAGCGCGGATCGGCCAGGACGGGCCAGCCGAGGGCGGACGCCAATTGGTGCACGGCCGCCGGGTCACCGGCGCCGGCGCCGGCGACGATCAGCCCCTTGCCACCGGCCGCCAGCTCCTGCACGGCGGAGGCAGGCGGCGAAGCCCGACCGGGCGCCGGCCGGTGCCAGGGTGCGTCACCGGGGCGGCCGGGTTGGGCGCCGGCGTGGTCGGCGACCAGGGGCTCCCGGAAGGCGAGGTTGAGGTGTACGGGCC
>JALYHF010000279.1 GCA_030776745.1 Actinomycetota bacterium
GGGTGGAGGAGCGCCTCGACCTGTCCCGCCTGGAGCCCTCCGTGCCGCCGGCGGTGGCCGTGGACCAGGGCGGCGACGAGCGCGAGCAGCGCGCCGTGGACGTGGAGGTGGACGGTCGCCGCTTCAAGGTCAGGCTCTGGGTCCCCTCGTCGGTGCCGGCACCGCCACCGGGCCCGGCCGAGGGGACCGGCGCTCCCAAGGTGGGGCGCGGACGCGGTCGCGGCCGGGCCCCCGGCGCGACGGGGGGCGAGGTCGCCGGCAGCGGGTCGGTGACGGTGCCCATGCAGGGGACCATCGTGAGGGTCATGGTGGCGCCGGGCGACGCCGTCGAGGTGGGCCAGCCCATCTGCGTGCTCGAGGCCATGAAGATGGAGAACAACGTGAACAGCGAGAAGGCGGGCACGGTCACCGCCGTCAAGGTGAAGCCGGGCGACACGGTCGCCGCCGGCGACGTCGTGGCCGAGATCGGATAGGAACCATGCAGGCCAAGGACTTCACCCGGGAGCGGGTGCACGGCCACGCCGCCCAGCTGGTCGAGCTGAGCCACCGCATCCACGCCCACCCCGAGCTCAACTTCGAGGAGGAGCGAGCGTCGCGCTGGGTGGCCGACGCCTTGGAGGCGGGTGGCTTCGCCGTCGAGCGCGGGGTGTGCGACCTGCCCACCGCCTTCGTGGCCACGGCGGGAACGGGCCCCCTCACCGTGGCCATCTGCGCCGAGTACGACGCCCTTCCCGGGATCGGCCACGCCTGCGGCCACAACGTCATCGCCGCCGCCGCCACCGGCGCCGGCCTGGCCCTGGCGCCCCTGGCCGACGACCTCGGGGTCACCGTCAAGGTGATGGGCACCCCGGCCGAGGAGGGCGGTGGGGGGAAGATCCTCATGCTGGAGCGGGGCGCCTTCTCGGGCGTGAACGCCGCCATGATGGTGCACCCGGCGGCGGTGGAGGCCGAGCACATGCCGTGCCTGGCCGTGTCCCACGTGGACGTGCGCTACACGGGCAGGGAGGCGCACGCCTCCGCCTTCCCGGAACAGGGAGTAAACGCGGCCGACGCCCTCACCGTGGCCCAGACGGCCATCGGCCTGCTCCGCCAGCACGTCGGCCCGGCGGCCCGGATCCACGGCATCGTCACCAAGGGCGGTGACGCGCCCAACATCGTCCCGGCCCACACATCGGGGAGGTGGTACATCCGCGAGCGCACGCTGGCCCACCTGGCCGAGCTGGAGCCGCGCGTCCACCGCTGCTTCGAGGCGGGCGCCCTGGCCACGGGCTGCCGTGTCACCGTCGAGCCCCAGAGCCCGCCCTACTCCGAGTTCGAGCACGACGTCGAGATGGCCGGCGTCTACCGCCGGAACGCCGAGGCTCTCGGGCGCACCTTCCCGGAGACCGAGCTGGCCCAGATGGCCGGGTCCACCGACATGGCCAACGTGTCACTGGCCATGCCGGCCATCCATCCCATGCTGGGGCTCGGCTCCTTCCCGGTGGCCAACCACCAGCCCGAGTTCACCGCCTTCTGTGTCAGGCCGGTGGCCGATCAGGCCCTGCTGGACGGGGCCGTGGCCATGGCCTGGACCACCATCGAGCTGGCCACCACGGCGTCGTTGCGGGAGCGCCTGCTGTCGCGGACGGCGTAGCGCCCGCCGGGCGGCTACTCGGCGGCGTCGGCCAGGGCCTCGGCCAGCGCCGGGTGGACGAGCAGGCTCTCGACGATGTCGGTCACCTTGAGGTTCGAGGTGACGGCCAGGGCCAGCACCGAGATGAGCTCGGCGGCGCCGCGCCCGACGATGGAGCCGCCCAGCACCACGCCGGTGGCGGGGTCGGACAGGATCTTCACGAAGCCGCGGGGGTCACCGTCGATCAGGGCGCGCGCGTTGGCGGCGAAGGGCACCTTGGTCACGCGGATCTTCCGGCCGAGGGCGAAGGCCTCCGCCTCGGGTAGCCCGACGTCGGCGATCTCCGGCTCGGTGAAGATGGCGCTGGCCGCCTTCTCGTAGTCCAGGTGGCGGTGCTCTCGGGTGTGGAGGCCCATCACGTGCTCGGCCAGCTTGCGGCCCTGCATGGAGGCGACCGAGGCCAGCGGCAGCTTCCCCGACAAGTCCCCGGCGGCGTAGACGTGGGGCACGTTGGACTGGCAGTGGTGATTCACGGGCACGTAGCCGGCGGCGTCGACCTCCACCCCGGCGGCCTCCAGCCCCAGGCCCTCGGAGTTGGGTATGGCACCGATGGCCAGGAGGGCATGAGAGCCCCTGGCCAGGCGGCCGTCGTCGCAGCGCACCACCACCTGGTCGCCGTCGCCGTCCACCGCTACCGCCTTGGCCCCCTTGTAGAGAGCCACGCCGGTGCGCAAGAAGTCGTCCTCGAGGGCGGCGGCCACCTCGGGGTCCTTTCCGGGCAGCACCTGCTGGCGGCTCACGATGAGTGTCACCTTGGAGCCGAAGGAGCGGAACATGTGGACGAACTCGACCCCGGTCACGCCCGAGCCGATGACGACGAGGTGCGCCGGCAGCTCCGCTGGCGGGTAGGCCTGGCGCGTGGTGAGCACCCGCAGGCCGTCGGGGCGGGCCCAGTCCGGCACCCGCGGCCGGCTCCCGGTGGAGAGGAGCACGGCGTCGGCGTCGAGCTCCTCGATGCCCGACGCCGTCTCCGCCACCACCTCGTGCGGCCCCTTGAGCCGGGCCGTGCCCTCGATGACCCGGACGCCTTGGCTGGCCAGCAGGGCCGTCACCGACGACTCCAGGTGGTCCTGGATGCGCCTGATGCGCTGGCGGAGCCCGTCGAAGTCGAGGACCGAGTCCAGCTGGGCCAGGCCCATGCCCTCGGCCCGTCGGGTCAGGGACATCACCCCGCCGGTGGCGATCATGGCCTTGGAGGGGATGCAGTCCCACAGGTTGGCCGAGCCTCCCACGACGTCGCGCTCGACGAGGGTGACCTCCGCGCCCAGGCGGGCCGCCTGCGAGGCGGCCTGGACGCCGGCGGGGCCGGCGCCGATGATGACGAAACGCACCGCCATGGCCGACGAGGCTACCGGCGGCCCTCGGCCCCTTGACCGACGGGAACTGTCTAGTCACACTAGACGAATGGCTCCCCTCGATGAGTTGCTCTTCGCCCAGGCCCTCGAGGCCCAGGCCGCACAGGCCCACGCCTTGGCCCAGGCGGAGCTGGCCCGAGCGCGCTTCCAGGACTCGCTCCGCGAGCTGCACCGGAGTGGGGCCTCCATGCGGGAGATGGCCAAGGCCTTCGGCCTGAGCCACCAGCGGGTGCACCAGCTGGTCGGCTGCGCCAACGCGGGGTGCTCCTTCTGCGGCACGCCCCGCGCCCGAGCCAAGAGCCTCGTGGCCGGCCCGGACGTGTGGATCTGCGACGGCTGCGTCGACCTGGCCACCGGGGTGGTGGCCGGCGAGGCGAGCGCGCTGCGGCGGTGGGCCACGCTCGAGGCACCGCCGGCCCGGCGCAGCGCCAAGTGGAGGTCCAGGGAGCAGTGCTCGTTCTGCGGGAAGAAGCCCGACCAGGTGGCGGGCCTGGCCGAGGGGGGAACCCGTCGCATCTGCACCGAATGCCTGGCCCTCTGCCGCCAGATCGTCGCCGACGAGGCTCGCTCGTGACGACCGGCGGCTACTCGGGCACGCCGCTCCAGCAGAAGCTGGGCATGAAGCCGGGCCACCGGGTCGCCTTCGTGAACGCCCCGCCCGGCTTCGCCGACCGGGCCGGCGCTCGGCCGGGCGTCGCCTCCTGACGCCGCCCGTCCGGCTCCCTCAGCAGGCGATCCGCCGGTACGACGAGGGTGCCATCCTGGCCACCCCGCCTCCCGGCCCCTGGCCCAGCGTCCGGGAGAACACCAGCTCGAGGCCCTTCACGTTGAGGTTGCTCACGCAGTGGCGGTGCGTCCCGGCGGCGCCCGGCGTGTCGGCGTAGTTGCCGTTCAACGTGTCGTGGGCGATGACCTCGTCACCGGGTGGGCCGCCGGCCACGTGCTCGAGACCGAGGCAGTGGCCGTACTCCTGGCCGTTGATGTTGTACATGTCCTCGAAGGTGAAGCTGGTGATGAACAGCTTCGAGTTGTCCACGATGCACGGCCGGACGGAGGTGACGGCCGCACCCAGGATGGCCAGCTTGGTCTCGTCGGTGACGATCAGGACCTCGGGCTCGAGGAGGGCCTCGGTCGGGATGGTGTCCCGCCCGAGCACGTAGACGTTGGTGGTGAGCCCCCGCTTGAGCCAGTCGGGCCCGAACTCCTCGACGGCCCGGTCGAAGCCGGCCACGGACTGCTCGATGGCGGCGAGGTAGCTGTTGGACAGCGTGAGCTCGCCGAGGCCCAGGCCACCCAGGAGGCCATTGTCGTTGAGCAGCTGACCGTGGACGGGGGGGACGATGATCACGTCCAGGACAGCCGTGTCCCACTCGAAGAGCACGGGCATCTCGTAGTCGCCCTCGGCGGCGCCGGCCGGCCCCACCGCCAACGATCCGAGGAGGCCGCCGAGGGCGACGAACACCATAAGAAGACGTTTCATCTGAAGAACGACCCCTCACCAGACGTAGTTGACCGGGGGAGCGGCTCTCCCCGGCGACCGATGGTACGACGGCGTCGGCCCTATGCGGGCGCGGGCGCCTGCCGGGGATGGGGCATGCACAGCTCGTCGTACTCGGCGATGACCAGCTCGCCGGCATCGGCGCCACAAGCCGGGCATTCGGGGTCGCGGTGGACCTTGAAGGTGCGGAAGCTCTCCTCCAGGGCGTCGTAGGCGAGGAGGCGGCCGACCAGGGTGTCACCCAGCCCCAACAGGAGCTTGATGGACTCCATGGCCTGGATGCTGCCGACGATGCCCGGGAGCACGCCGAGCACCCCTGCCTCGGCGCAGGACGGCGCCAGCTCGGCGGGCGGCGGCTCGGGGATCATGCAGCGGTAGCAGGGGCCCTCGAAGGGCGCGAAGACGGTGGCCTGGCCCTCGAAGCGGAAGATCGACCCGTGCACCACCGGGATGCGCTTCACCAGAGAGGCGTCGTTCAGCAGGTAGCGGGTGGGGAAGTTGTCGGTGCCGTCGAGGATCACGTCGTAGCCGTCGATGATCTCGAGGATGTTGTCGGCACCGAGGCGGACGTCGTAGGTGGCCACGTCGACGTCGGGGTTGAGGGCGGTGAGGGTCTTCTTGGCCGAGTCCACCTTCCGCTCGCCGACCCGGTCGAGGTTGTGCAACACCTGGCGCTGCAGGTTGGAGGTGTCGACCACGTCCATGTCCACCACGCCCAGCGTGCCCACCCCGGCGGCGGCCAGGTAGAGGGCGGCGGGCGACCCGAGGCCGCCGGCGCCGAGGAGCAGCACCCGGGACTCCAGCAGCTTCTGCTGGCCCGCCTCGGCCACCTCGGGGAGCAACAGGTGGCGGTGGTAGCGGTTCCGCTGGTCGGGGGTCAGGGTCTTGGGCGGGGCCCAGGGCCGGCCCTCGTCCTTCCACTTGTTGAAGCCACCGGCCAGGTTGACGGCGTTCTCGTAGCCGAGGTCGTGCAGCGTCTTGGTGGCGAAGGCGGAGCGGAACCCGCTGGCGCAATGGACGATGACGGGCTGGCTCTTGTCGGGGATCTTTCCCTCCACCTGGCCCTCGAGATGGCCGCGGGGGATGTGGACGGCACCGGGGATGGCGCCCTGCTCGTACTCGTCCGGCTCCCGGACGTCGAGCACGAGGGCGCGGCCGAGGCGCGACTCCGCTTCGGCGCCGTCGATCTCGGTGATGTGGGCCTTGGCCTGGGCGAGCAGCTCTCGAGAGGTCGGCATGGTGGTGTAAACCCTACCTCTGCGGTCGACATTCCGGCCATCGCAGCGGGAGGAGGGCCCGGTGGAGTTCCAAGAGGTGGTCCGCCGGCGCCGCATGGTCCGCAACTACCTGGACCGGCCGCTGCCCCCCGGCGCCCTCGACCGCATCCTGGCCAACGCGGTGCGGGCGCCCTCGGCCGGGTTCAGCCAGGGTTGGGCCTTCTTGGCCCTCGAGGGCCGGGAGCAGACCGAGCCGTTCTGGGCCGCCACCTTCGCCGGCCGGGCGAGGGACAAGTTTCGCTGGCCCGGCCTGTTCCGGGCGCCCGCCATCATCGTTCCCTTCTCCCACCGCCAGGCCTACCTGGACCGCTACGCCGAGCCCGACAAGCGCCGTCCAGCCGGTGAGGCCGCCGGATGGCCGGTGCCCTACTGGGACATCGACACCGGCTTCGCCGCCCTCCTCATGCTCCTCACCGCCGTGGACGCCGGCCTGGGGGCCCTCTTCTTCGCCGTCCCTGCCGGGCGCACGGGGGCGGTCCGCCAGGCCTTCGGCGTACCGGACGCCTACACGCCGATCGGGGCGGTCACGATCGGGCACCCGGCGCCCGACGAGCCCTCGTCGTCGCTGGCCCGGGGACACCGCCCCCTCGAGGAGGTGGTCCACCGCGGTCGGTGGTGAGCAGGGGCGCCGGGGCCTTGACACCGTTCATTGGGAGTACATGAAATACATCGAACCGCTTCCCCTCCTCCCCCTCCGATCGAGCCCGAGGAGGCTTCGATGAGCGTTCCCCCGCCCGCCCCGACGACCGACACCCTCACCATCCGCCCCTGGCCCGACGAGGTGATCGACGCCCTGGGCCACGATCC
>JALYHF010000280.1 GCA_030776745.1 Actinomycetota bacterium
CCGTAGCCGGCGAGCACGGCGACGGCGAGGTCGACCACGGCGACGAAGCGCCCCCAGCCCCGGAACTGGCCGTACACCGGAAGGTCGTAGACCCAGGATCCCACCACGGTGAGCGAGCCCAGGGCGATCACCAGCGTGACGACCGCCGTCGCCGCAACGGCGACCACGCGCCGGTCGCGGCGGCCGGACGCCAACCCGGCGGCGGCCAGGCACAGCGCAGCGGCCCCGGGGTAGCCGGCGAGCTCGGTGAGGTTCCACTGACCCTGGTAGGCGGTGGCGAACGGCTCGGCGGGGACGGCGTTGCCGAACAGGTACGGGAACACCAGCAGCGCCAGGTGGGAGCCGGGGAAGGAGTAGCTGGTGGCCGACCCGTAGCTGAGGACCGACCGGTCGGTGGCCCCGAGGATGGAGAGGGTGGGCAGGAGCTGGATGGCGGAGAGCGCCAGCGCCGTGGCGACCATGAGCACCAGCGTTCCCAGCGGGCGCCCCCGGGTCGTGCGCAGCTCCACGAGGGTGAGCACGGCGGCGTAGACGCCCAGGGCCAGGAGGGCGATGGAGAACATCTGCGGGTGCCCCGCCACCAGCACCATGGCCAGGGCGCCGCCGGCGCCGAGGAGACGAAGCGGGGTGACCCGCCGGCGCAGCACCTCGTAGCCGAGGAGCGACCACGGCAGCCATGCCAGGCTGGCGATCATGTTCTGGTGGCCGATGTGGGCGAACATGAAGCCGCTGAAGGCGAAGGCCAGCCCGGCGACGGCGGCGCCGACCTCGTCGTGGCACAGCCTCCGGGTGAGGAGGTGGGCGCCGACCCCGGCGACGACGAAGCTCGATACCACCCCGACGTTGTTGGCCAGCGCCGGGGTGAGGACCAAGAAGGCGAGGTTCGGCGGGTAGAACGCCCCCGCCTGGGCCGATGCCAGCAGGGCGGATCCCGAGAAGGCGTAGGGGTTCCAGCCGGGGACGTCGCCCGCAGCCCAGATGCGGGCCACCAGGACATGGAGCGGGTAGAAGATGTTCGACCCGTCCCCCGGGGCCAACAGCCGCCGCAGCACCAGGGCGTCGGCGAACACGACGAGGGGCGCGAGCGCCGGCACGGCGACCCATGGCAGCGGGGGCGGGTGACGCCGTCCGCTCGAGACGGAGGTCGAGGTGGAGGTCGACGTCGGGGGCGCCGACACCCGATCAGCCGCCGTCCGGCTCGGCGTCGCCGGGGGTGAGGGCATAGACCCGGATCCCCGACCGGTCGAAGACGAGTCTGGCACCGGTCTGGCGCACGATGCGGTCGAGGGCCTCGGCGCGGCCCGGGTCCCACTGGGCGCGGTCGACGGTGTCGAGCAGCAGATAGTCGACCTCGGCGCGGCGCACCTCGACGGGGATCGGATCGTTGCTCGCTTCGTAGCGCTCCCAGGGGCTGGGGAAGTTGTAGAGCGTCCGGCGCTCGGCCACCAGCGGCCACATCCGGTCCGTTCCGGACACGGCGGCGTCCGGGGGGATGAGCTCGGCGGCCGCCAACCGGGCCTGGTCGACGCCGTCGCGGCTGCGCATGCCCCAGGGGCGGGTGAGCACCGAGTCGTTGGCCAGGGCGGTGTGGCCGACCACGGCTGCCGCCGCCAGCGCCACCGCCGGCGCCCACGACGGCAGGGTCTTCCGGCGTGGCGCCCACCAGGCGCAGACCTTGGGCAGCGCCATGGTGGTGGCGACGAACACCACGGCGATGGCCGACACGGTGTACTGGGCCTCGATGGTGTGGGCGGTCGCCCGTGACGACAGGAGGTAGAGCATCTCCAGGGGCACCACCGGCAGCAGGTAGGAGGGGGCGAGCAGCGGGAGGAACAGGACCGGGGCGAGCATGGCCGCCACGAAGAAGGCGTTCTGGGCGGTGAGAAGGTCGCCGAGCACCGCCACCGGGTCGCCGGCCATGGTGGCGACGATCTCGCCGATGCCGTCGCCGTAGCGCTCGAGGAACGCCGCCTGCACGAAGGTGCCGGCGAAGTGGGGTTGGATCACCTGGGTGGTGACGACCAGCCAGCCGAGCCCGGCGGCGATGGTGGCCACCCCGGCGCGGCGACGGCCCTGGAGGGCCAGCAGCACGCCGAGGAACAGCACCACCAGCGAGATGTCCTCGCGGCACGCCAGCGCCAGCGCCACGCAGCCGGCGTAGGGCCACCAGCGGTCGGTGAGGGCGAAGAGCACGGCACCGAGCAGAGCGGGCACGGCCACCACCTCGGGGTGGAAGTCGAAGAAGTTGACGTTGTGGAGTGCCGGGTAGGCGGCGTAGGCGACGCACAGCCCGGCGGTGGCAGGCACCCCCAGACCGGCCACCCGCCGTGCCAGGGCCCACAGGGGCACGATGCCGGCCGCCAGGGCAGCGGCCTGCACGGCGAGCAGCGTCGGCACGGTGGGGAGCACCCAGGTGAGCCAGGCGATGGGATAGAAGATCGGGTAGGCGTGGTCACCGAGCAGGTGCAGCCCGCGGATGGTGACGAAGGGCGCCTCACCCGAGCTGATCAGCCACGCCGCCTGGCTGAACGTGGCCAGGTCGTAGCCGCCGAGGAGGGTGTACGCCCGCAGCATGGCCACCAGGTACAGCCAGGCGAAGGTGGCTCCCGCCAGGGTCAGGGGCAGCGCCCACTCCCGCTCCGGCGGCGGGGCCACGGTCACCGGTCGTAGACGATGTCGTCGCACAGTGGAGGGAGCGACTCCCGCCAGTGGGGGAGCAGGGCGATGCCCTCCCGGCGCAGGGCGGCGTTGTCGAGCACCGAGTTGGCGGGTCGCGGCGCCCGCCTCGGCGGGTCGAGCTCGGCGGCGGAGATGGGCTTGATCCGCCCGGGGGCGAGGCGCAGCGACTCCATCGTGGCCCGGGCCAGCTCGAACCAGGTGGCTGCCCCCTGGTTGGTCACATGGAAGACGCCGCCGAGGCGGGCCTCGGTCAGCTCCAGCACCTTGCCGGCGAGGTCGGAGGCGATGGTGGGCGAGCCCCGCTGGTCGTCGACGAAGGGCAGGAACGTGCTGGTCTGGCCCAGGAGGTAGGTGATGATGCTGGGCCCGTGACGGGGGACGATCCAGGCGGTGCGGATCAGCGTGTCGTCGGGGCGCAGCGCCCGCTCGCCCAGGAGCTTCGTCCACCCGTAGACCGAGAGCGGGTGGGGCTCGTCGTCCTCGACGTAGGGTTCGGGCTTGCGACCGTCGAAGACGTAGTCGGTGGAGAGGTGGCAGACGCGGGCGCCGACCGCCTCGGCCGCCGCCACCAGGTGGACGACAGCCTGCCAGTTCACTCGCTCGGCGCGCTCGCGGTCGTCCTCACAAGCGTCGACGTCGGTCCAGGCGGCGGCGTTGACCACGACGTCGGGAACCAGCGCGTGCACGGCGTTCCAGACGCCGGGCCAGTCGGTCACGTCGAGGGTGGCCGAGGTGGTGGCGCTGACCTCGTGGCCGGCGGCGGTGAAGACCTTGACCAGCTCTCGGCCGACCCGGCCGGAGGCGCCGGTGATCAGGACCCGCATCACGGTCGGCGGGCCAGCGGTTCCCACCACGCCCGGTTGGTCCGGTACCACGCCACCGTGTCGGCCAGCGCCTCGTCGAAGCCTCGGCGGGGCTCCCACCCCAGCGCCCGCACCTTGGTGGTGTCGACCGAGTACCGGCGGTCGTGGCCGAGGCGGTCGGGAACCCGCTCGACCATGGCGTCGTCGGCTCCGCACAGGGTGACCAGCCTCGACGTCAGATCCAGGTTGG
>JALYHF010000281.1 GCA_030776745.1 Actinomycetota bacterium
CGGGCACCCCGACCCGCCCGACGCCGTGAGCGACGCGAACGCCTCCTTGATGGTTCGCCACCCCGTGCACCGGCACAGGTGGGCCAGGAGGGCGGTGTCCACGTCGTCCCGCCCCGACGCCCGCAGGGCGGCCAGTCGCATGATGATCCCTGGCGTGCAGAACCCGCACTGGCTGGCCCCGTGGGCGGCGAAGGCCTGGCACCAGGCGGCGCGCTCGGCCTCGTCGAAGCCCTCGAGGGTGGTGACGGTGCGCCCCGCCACCCGCCGGGCCGGCGTGACGCAGGCCACGCGGGGCTGACCGTCGACCAGGACCGTGCAGCACCCGCACTGGCCCTGGGGACTGCAGCCGTCCTTCGGGCTTCGGACCCCGAGGCGGTCCCGCAGCACCTCCAGGAGGGAGGCGCCGTCGTCGTCGACCTGGACCGGGCGGCCGTCCACCCGAAGGCTCACGAGCACGGGCCCACGATAGGTTGGCCGCCGTGTCGCCCTTGGATCGCCGCCAGTTCCTGCTGGCCGCCGCCGGCCTCACCGTCGCCGCAGCATGCGGCAGGAACGACGACGGGGCCGACGTGCGGGTGACGTCGACCACGACCACGCCCGAGACCCAGCTCAACCTCCTGGTTGCCTCCTACGTGCACGTGGCCGGCATCGACCAGCGCGTCACCGTCGCCTTCCTGCAGGGCGACATGAGGCCCCTCGAGCCCACCAGCCCGGTCGGCATCACCATCGACGGCCAAGGCGTCCCGTCCGTGCTGCACGACGACGGGATCGAGCTTCCCTACCTCCTCCTGCGCCATCGCTTCGCCCAACCGGGCTTCGCCACGGTGCAGGCGTCCTACGAGGGCAGGACGGCCCAAGCCGCCCTCCAGGTGACGGACCCGGCCACGACCATGGTGCCGTTCCCGGGAAAGCCGATGATCAGCGTGCCCACGCCCACGCCGGCCGATCCCCGGGGAGTGAACCCCATCTGCACCCGCCAGCCCGCCTGCCCCCTCCACGAGGTGAGCCTCGACGCCGCCCTGGCCGAGAGGCGGCCTCTGGCCGTGCTGTTCGCCACCCCGGCCCTGTGCCAATCACGCCTGTGTGGGCCGGTGCTCGACAACCTCCTGGCCCACCGGAGCGCTTTTGCCGACCGCGTCCGCTTCCTCCACGTGGAGATCTTCACCTCGCTCGACCGCGGCGCAGCCACCACCGAGGCGGTGCAGGCCTACCACCTGCAACAGGAGCCCTTCTTGTTCCTGGCCGGTGCCGACGGCGTGGTGCGCGAGCGCCTGGACAACGCCTACGACCGGGTGGAGGCCAGGCAAGCCCTGGAGCGGCTCGTGGCCTGACGCAGCGCCGCGGACGGCGCTAGGAGACGGCTACCAGCCCGTCAGGAGAAGGACTGGCCGCACCCGCACGAGCGCTGGGCGTTGGGGTTGTTGATGCTGAACCCGGCGCCCTGGAGCCCGTCCTTGTACTCGAGGGTGGCGCCCGTGAGCAGCTGGGCGCTGGCCGGATCGACGACGACCTTCACCGGTCCATGGCTGGACTGGAGGTCGTCGTGGGCGATGTCCGAGTCGAAGAACATCTCGTAGGAGTAGCCCGAGCACCCGCCCGGCCGCACGGCGATGCGCAGGGCCAGCTCGGGGTTGCCCTCGACGGCCAGCAGCTCGGAAACCTTCTGGGCCGCGCCGTCGGTGATGGTGATGATGTCGGTGCCGGTGGTCTCCGTGGTGCTCACCAGGACGCCTCCTCGTTGGTCGGACTGGATCTACTCTACCGGTTGGCCAGGTCTACCTGGCATGGGTCGCGGTCGGCCAGGGTGGCGAAGCGCTCGACCTCCGCTCCACCGAGAACCTCCACCATGCCCTCGATCATTCCCCGATGGAGCTGGCAGACCAGCTCCGGGAAGGCCTCGGCCAGCTGGCGGTACGGGCAGTTGGCGAAGGCGATGGTGGTCACGGTGCCGTCCTTCTCGCTCACCGGGTCGAACCCCATGTCGGCCAGCTCGGCGCTGACCGCCTCCACGCAGGAGGGGATGCCTTCGGCCGCTCGGGTGGCGGCGGCGTGGCGGCCGTGCTCGCGGGCGACCGCCGACACCTCGCCGGGCGGCGGGTCCGAGGCGGCGGCCACGTTGGCCAGCAGCCCGGCCAGCAGGGGGAAGGCGGGGGGCTCGAGACCGAGTGAGGGGGCGTCGGAGGCCAGCGAGTAGCGGTGCTGGGGGCGGCCCACGGCACCCCGGCCGTCCACCTCCACCTCGAGCAGCCCGATGTCGCGCATGCGCTCGAGGTGCGGCCGCACCGTGTTGGGGTGCAGCTCGAGGCTCTCGGCCACCTCGGCCGTCGAGCGAGGGACGCTGGAACGGGCCAGCTCCAGGTAGATGGCGTAGCGAGTGTTGTCCCCCAACGCCTTGAACAGCTGCAGGCGGTCCATCGCCCTGGAATATACCAGGGGGAGTCCTTGTAAACTCCAACCCGTGGCCGCCGCCCCCTCCTCCGCACCTCCCCGGGACGAGGCCGTCCGCGGCGCCCTGCGGGGCGTGATCGACCCCGAGCTGGGTGACAACGTGGTCGACCTGGGCATGGTGAGAGCCGTCGAGGTGGGCGACGGTGGCGAGGTCGACGTCACCATCGCCCTCACCACCGCCGGCTGCCCGCTGCGGGCCCAGCTCATGAAGGACGTCAAGCTCCGCGTGGGCGGCATCCCCGGGGTGAGCGACGTGCGGGTGCACTTCGGGGAGATGACCCACGAGCAGAAGAAGAGCCTCATGGCGAGGGCCCGGTGGAAGGCCCGGGAGCACGCCCCCCAGACCGACATCTCCCCCACCACCCGCATCGCCGCGGTGGCTTCGGGCAAGGGGGGCGTGGGCAAGTCCTCGGTCACGTCCAACCTGGCCGCCCACCTGGCCGCCCGGGGCCTCACCGTGGGCGTGCTCGACGCCGACATCGGCGGCTTCTCCATTCCCCGCATGCTCGGCCTGGGCACCCAGCTTCAGGCCGAGGACAAGAAGATGATCCCGCTGGAGAAGCGCTTCGGCGACGGCCTGCTCAAGGTGGTTTCCATGGGCTCCATCCAGGGCGCCGCCGAGGACGAGGCCGTCATGCTGCGGGGCTTCATGCTCAACCGGGCCGTCCAGCACTTCCTCGAGGACGTGCGGTGGGGCGAGCTCGACTACCTGTTCATCGACATGCCGCCGGGCACCAGCGACATCCAGATGGGCCTGGCCCGCATGCTGCCCCGCACCGAGGTCCTCATCGTCACCACCCCGGCCCTGGCCGCTCAGAAGGTGGCCGCCCGCGCCGCCGACATGGCCCGCAAGGGCTACCTGCGGGTGGCCGGCGTGATCGAGAACATGACCGCCTTCGTGTGCGACCACGGCCAGTCGTACCCGCTGTTCGGCTCCGGCGGTGGGGAACGCCTGGCCGGTCAGATCGGCGTCCCCCTCCTGGGCTCCATCCCGCTGCATCCCGCCGTCGCCGCTGGTGGCGACGCCGGCGTTCCCGCGTCGCTCGCCGACATCGGGGTCGACGACGGCAGCGGCCCCACGGCGGTGGGCGCTGCCTTCGCCGCCCTGGCCGAGCGGGTCCTGGCCGAGATCCCCCTGATCGAGATGTCGAGCTGCACGGCCCGGCTCTTCGACCACGTGGAGGGCGCGCTCGGGCCCAGCTGAGCCCCTCTGTAGTCGCGAGCCCAAGAGGTCAGTCGGCGATGCGCAGGGCCACGGCCGGCTTGATGCGGGCCGCCTGGCTGGCGGGCGCGGCGGTGGCGGCCAGCGAGGCGGCCAGCGCGGCGGCCAGGAGGACGGCCAGCGTCGTCCAGGGCACGACGAAGTCGAGCTGCTGCTCGCCGAAGGTGTCGGAGTTGGAGAGCAGCTGGTAGCTGCTGACGAGGGCCAGCACCACGCCCATCACGATGCCCTGCACGGCGATGAAACCGGCCTCGAGGACGAAGGCGGAGCGCACCATTCGACTGGGAAAGCCGATGGCCCGAAGCATGCCGATCTGACGACGGCGCTCGCGCACCGCCCGCACCATCACCACGCCGAGCCCGGCGATGCCCACCAGGAGGCCGAGGGCCAGGTAGCCCTCCATGAGACGGATGAACCCCTCCTGCTGTTGCAGCTGGCCCTCGACCAGCGTGGAGAAGGCATCGGCCTGGGCTCCGTTGGCGAGGAGCCGGCCGGTGAGGCGGGCGGCGACGGCGTCGGCGTCCAGGCCGGCGGCCACGGCCACGTAGTGGCGGCTGGGCACCGCCTCGGACCCGAGGAGCTCCCGGGCGAAGCTTTCGCCGACCATGGCCCCGTTGAACAGCCAGTCCGAGGCCATGACCCCGGCCACGGTGAGCCGGCGCTGCTCACCGGTCGACGGGTTGTGGACGGTGACCGCGTCGCCGGGATGCAGGCGCCCCTCGGGAGGGCCACCACCTTCCTGGAGGAAGAAGTCGGACAGGATGACCAGGCCGGGGTCGGCCAGCACCGCCCGCCAGGCGTCGGCGTCGCTGGCGAAGCGGGGCTGACGGTCGCCCAGGGTCGGCATGCCGCGGGCCAAGAAGCGCTGGTCGAACCCGGAAAGGTCCCAGGACTCCGGTTCCTCGTGGTGAGGGGTGGTGAACTTCGGGGTCCCCCGCAACAGCGGTGCGGCGGCGACGATCTCGGGCTGGTCCATCAGCGTCTCCACGCTGACCGGGTTGGCCCGGTTGGAGTCGACCACCACGTCGTAGCCGGCTCGGGTCTCCTCGGTGAACCGGGGTGCCTGGGCGCTGAACAGCTCGGAGAACACGGCCAGGAAGGTCAGCGTGAAGATGACCAGGGCGTACATGCCGAGCAGCATCGACGTGCGGAAACGACGGGCCACCGGATAGGTGAAGGCCAGCCGGGCCGACAGGCTGCCCCTCGAACCGAACAGCCGGGTGATGGCGCGGCCCATCAAGTCGGCGTTGGCCGCTCCCAGCGCCACCGCCGCCGCCACCAGCATCACCCCCTGGACCACGAAGGTCGGGATGTCGGTGCCCTCGAAGATCCGGGGGAAAAGGTTGAAGCAGGCCACCCCCCAGAACAGCACGAAGGCGCAGGCCAGGGAGACCACGGGCCGGCGCGGCAGCAGCCGGGCGAGCAGCGGGATGGCGGAGAAGGCGGCCAGCGTCGGCCCGACCATCGTCCCGAACCACGACTTGCCCGAGATCCCCGTGGCCAGCAGCAGCAGGCCGACGGCCACCCCGGCGACGGCCAGGACCAACGTGCGCAGGCGGCGAGGGGACAGCACCGGCTCGGGGAGGTCGCGGATGGCCCGGATGACGTTGAGGTGCCCGATGCGGACGCTGGCCCCCCACACGGTCATCAGCGCGATCACGCCCCCGATGACGAACCCGGTGACCAAGCTGGCCGGTTCGACCGTGAAGCGCATGGTGATCTTGAACCGCTCGTCCTCACCGGCGTTGAACACGTTCTGGGCCACGATGACGACGACGCGCCCGACCCCGATGCCGACGAGGGCGCCGAGCAGCGAGGCCAGCGCGGCGTAGACCCCGCCCTCCATCCCGAAGGACCGCACCACATGGTTGCGCTTGAGGCCGATGGCCCGCAACATCCCGAGCTCGCTCTTCCGCTCGTCGGCGAGCATGACGAAGATGTTCACCAGCAGCAGGATCCCGGCGATGACGCTGAAGGCGCCGATGCCGCCGAAGATCTCGGTGAACTCCTTGGCGTTGGCGTCAGCCTCCTCCAGCACCTCGCGCTTGACGTCTTGCACCTCGACACCACGGACACCGGCCAGGCGCCGCTCGAGCTCGCGCTGCACTGCGGCCGAGCGGTCGGCCCCGTCGAAGACGCCACCTTCGTTGGAGACCAGGACCAGGCCGTCGGGAGGCGACGCCTCCGTCGATCCTGAGCCGGCCAGATCGGCGATCGCCCCGGGGGGCACGAAGGCGGCCGGATGCCGGAAGCCGGCCAGGCCCAGCTCGGGCAGCACCTGGCGCACCCGCAGGCTGCGTCGCCCCCCGTAGGCGAAGACGTCCACCCTGGCGCCGGCGCCTACGCCGAGGGTGCGGGCCAGCTCCTCTCCCAGCACCACCTCGCCCGCCCCGGGGGTGGCCCCCGCCGCCGCCATGCCCGTGGCCGCCGGGTCGGAGCCGAAGCGGCGGGCGGCGCCGAAGTCGACCTCGACCAGGGTGGCCTCGGGCTCGGCCCTCCTGTCCTTGCCGGCGGTGGCCACGGCCGCCCCGGCCGTGAGCACCGGGAGGGTCCCGTCGGTGCCGGGGATCGGGCCTCGCAGCGCCGCCTCCAGCTCCCCGAGCCGGCGAGGGTCGTCGACGCGGACCATCTCGTCCACCGGGCCGAGCTCGGTGCGGGCGAAGTCGCGGATGGAGCCACCGAGGGTGTCGCCCACGATCAAGGAGGCGGTGATGATGGCGGTGCCCAGGAGCGAGCCGGCCACGACCAGAGCGGCCTCCCCCTTGCGCCGGGCGATGTTGCGCAGGGCGAGCCGGCGGACGGTGGGCCGGCGCACCAGGTCGTGGCCGATGAGCAAGAGGAGGGGCAGGGCCAGAACGGCCAGGCCAGCTGTCACGGCCCTACCCGGGCGAGAAGGAGGCGAGCAGCTCGGATGGCTGACCGTCGGCGACGATGCCCCCGTCCTGCATGCGCACGAGGCGGCGGGCGGCGCCGCCGATGCCGGGGTCGTGGGTGACCACCACGATGGTCTGGCCGGCGGCGTTGACCTCCCGCAGAAGGTCGAGGACCGAGGCGGCCATCTGGCTGTCGAGGTTGCCGGTGGGCTCGTCGGCCCACACGATGGCGGGCTCGCCCACGAGGGCCCGGGCCACGGCCACGCGCTGCTGCTCACCGCCCGACAGCTCGCTCGGCCGGTGTTCGTGGCGCTCGTGGAGGCCGACGCGGTCGAGCATCCGCCCGGCCCGCTCCCGGGCCGTGGCCGCCTTGACGCCCGTGAGCAGCAGCGGGAGCTCGACGTTCTCCACCGCCGACAGGACGGGGATGAGGTTGAAGCTCTGGAAGATGAAGCCCATGGAGCGAGCCCGGTGGGCGGTGCGCTTGGCGTCGGCCATGGCGTGGATGTCGGCGCCGTCGACGACCACCGAGCCGCTGTCGATGTCGTCGAGGCCCGACAGGCAGTTGAGCAACGTGGTCTTGCCCGAGCCCGAGGGGCCCATGACGGCGAGGAACTGGCCCCGGCCGATGGTCAGGTCCACGCCTCGCAGGGCATGGACCTCCAGGGCGTTCGTGCGGTACACCTTCGTCACCCCGGTGGCGACGAGGATCGGGGCTTCAGGCTCCCCGTGGGGAGCCGAGGGCACGGATTCCACGCTCATACGCGGAGCGTAGTGCCGTCCGTTCGGGGGGATTCCGGGCAAGTCCGGCGATCAAAGGCGGTTGCTGAGGCCGCTCACCAGCCGCCGGGCGGCCCCAAGGCCACCCGCCGGTGCAGGACCCGGCTGACGGCCACCCGGATGGCGCCCCGCACCGGGGGGACGAGCAGGAGCACGCCCAGGAGGTCGGTGAGGAACCCCGGGGTGAGGAGCAGCGCGCCGGCGAAGAGGATGAGCACGCCGTCGACCAGCTCCCGGCCGGGGACGGCCCCGGCGTCCAGGCGCCGGCGGGCTCGCCGCAGCACGCCCAGGCCCTCCCGCTTGACCAGCCACGCCCCCACCACGCTCACCACCACGAGGACGGCGATGGTGTTGAGCGCCCCGATGGCCCGGCCCACCTGAAGGATGATGAACAGCTCGACGAAGGGCACCACCAAGAACAACAGGAACAGCCCACCGAGCACCATCCGAGCCTACCTGCCCGGCGTCCCTGTACATCCCCGCCCAGCGGGCGGCGCCGGCGCCGGCGCCACGCGTTCCGGCTCCGACGGCGCCCCTCTAGTGTGACGCCGTGCGCCCACCGTCCGTCGACGCCCTGGCTCGGGAGCTGGTCGACGTGGACCTGCCGCATCCCCTGTTGGTCGATGCCGCCCGGGAAGCCATCGCCGCCGGCGACCCCGGCTCGGCCCGGGCTCGGGCCGAGGCGGTGGCCCGGGCGCTGTTGCGCCCCGTGATCAACGCCACCGGGGTGCTGCTCCACACCAACCTGGGCCGAGCCCCCCTCGCCCATCACCAAGAAGCGCGCTACGCCAACCTCGAGCTGGACCTGGCCACCGGCCGGCGCGGCTCGCGCCGGGCCCACGCCGCCTCCCTGCTGGCCCGAGCCGGCGGCGCCGAGGCCGCCCTCGTGGTCAACAACTGCGCCGCCGCCGTGCTCCTCGTGCTGGCCACCCTCGCCCGGGGCCGGTCCGTCGTGGTGAGCCGGGGCGAGCTGGTCGAGATCGGGGGCGGCTTCCGGGTGCCCGAGGTGCTGGCCCAGTCGGGCGCCCGCCTGGTCGAGGTGGGCACCACCAACCGCACCCGGCGGAGCGACTACGAGCAGGTCCTGCCCACCGCCGACCCGGCCCTGCTGCTGAAGGTCCACCAGTCCAACTACCGCATCGTCGGCTTCACCGAGTCCGTGGGCGTGCGGGAGCTGGCCGGCCTGGGGGTGCCGGTGGTGGCCGACGTGGGCTCGGGCCTGCTCGACGCGGCCACGCCGTGGCTGGCCTCGGGCCCGCCGGCCTGGCTGGCCGGTGAGCCCGCCGTTCGCCAGACGCTGGCCGAGGGCGCCGCCCTGGTCACCTTCTCGGGCGACAAGCTCCTCGGCGGCCCCCAAGCCGGCGTGGTGGCGGGACGGGCCGAGCTGGTGCAGCGCTGCGCCCGCCACCCTCTGGCCCGCGCCCTGCGTCCCGGAGCCTTGGTCCTCACCGCGCTGCAGGACACGGCGCTGGCCTACCTGCGCCGCGACGGCGAGGCCATCCCCTTCTGGCGCATGGCGGCCGTGTCGGTGGAGCGCCTGCGGTCCCGGGCGGCCGCCCTGGGCGTGGGCGAGGTGGTGGACTGCGACGCCGTCCCGGGGGGAGGATCGGTGCCCGGCCTCACCATCCCGTCGGCGGGCATCGCCGTGGACGGCGACCGCAGCGCCGCCCTCCGGGCCCTCGACCCCCCCGTGGTCGCCCGGGTCCACGAGGGCAGGACGGTGCTCGACCTGCGCACGGTCGACCCGGTGGACGACCCGCTGGTGGCCAAGGCCGTGGCCGCCGCCACGCCCTAGCCGCGTGCACGTCGTCGCCACCGCCGGCCACGTCGACCACGGCAAGTCCACCCTCGTGCTGGCCCTCACGGGCATGGACCCGGACCGCTTTGCCGAGGAGAAGGCGCGGGGCCTCACCATCGACCTCGGGTTCGCCTGGGCCACGCTGCCGAGCGGGCGGGAGCTGGCCTTCGTGGACGTTCCCGGCCATGTGCGGTTCATCAAGAACATGCTGGCGGGGGCGGGGGCGGTGGACGCCTGCCTGTTCGTGGTGGCCGCCACCGAGGGCTGGAAGCCGCAGTCCGAGGAGCACCTGCGCATCCTCGAGCTGCTCGGCGTGCGCCACGGGATCGTGGCCCTGACCAAGGTGGGGCTGGTCGACGAGGAGTGGCGGGAGCTGGCCCACCTGGAGCTGGCCGACCACCTGGCCGGCACCTTCCTGGCTGGCGCCGACGTGGTGGACGTCGACGCCGTGGCCGGGGCGGGCCTGGAAGCCCTGCGGGCCTCCCTCGACCGGCTGCTCTCGGTGACGCCGACGGCCACGGACCGGGGCCGCCCGCGGCTCTGGGTGGACCGCTCCTTCGCGGCCAAGGGGTCGGGCACGGTGGTCACCGGCACCCTGGCCGGTGGCTCCATCGCCGTGGACGACGAGTTGGTGCTGGTGTCGACCGCGTCGGGCCCGGCCAGCGGGGCCCGCTCCGGCCCCGGCGCCGGCGCCGGCGGGGGCCGCAAGGTGCGGGTC
>JALYHF010000282.1 GCA_030776745.1 Actinomycetota bacterium
CCCCGGGGTCGATCGCCGGGGGTGGCGGATCGCTCGGCGCCGGAGCGCCGCCGACCTGGGCCCGGGTCAGGGCGGAGTGGTAGGCGCCGAGCTGGGCGGACCAGGTGGAGCTCTGGTGGTCGGCCTCGGCCAGGATGCTCGCCACCTGGAGGGCGGTGTCCTGGGCCCGGCGCAAGGTCGCCGTGTACGAGCCGAGGGCGTCGGCCGCCTCGGCGAAGGCCCCGGCCCCGGCTTCGAGCTTGGTGGGGATCTCGTCGATGACGGCGCGAAAGGCGTCGGCGGCCTCGCCCACCCAGGCTCCCGAGTCGATGGCCCGGAGGCGGGCGGCGGCCTGGCCGGCTCCTTCGGCGTAGGCACCCAGGCGCCGGGCCAGCGCCTCGACGGCGTCGGGGTCGCCGGGCACCAGCGCCCGCGGTCCTGCCCCTGGCGTGAGGCTCAGCGGAGCCCCTCGACGATGGCCTGTTCGGTCCGCGCGTAGGTGTCGGCGGCGGTGCCCAGCATGGTGGCCAGCTTCTCGGCGTCGTCGACCACCAGGCCCATGCCGTAGCCCCACTCCTCGACGAAGCCGGCGGCGGCGTCGGACAGGGCGGCCGAGCCGGCGTCGCCCACCAGCGAGGTCAGCTCCCCCCGCCGCTCGGCCACCTCGGCGGCCACGCCCACGGCCTGGCGCAGGTCGGCGGCGGTGTCGGCCAGCATGGCCACGTCGACTCGCAGGTCCATGGCCTACCCCCAGCCCACCACGGGGCGGAGCACGGTCCGCAGGGCACCCATGCGCAGGCGCAGCGGGGCGTCCCCGGCCATGTCGAGGGCGATGTCGTAGCCCTCGGGCACGAGGCCCAGCACGTCGGCGCCCGTGGTGGAGAACCACGCCACCGCTCCCCGGGCCCGGGCCAGCTGCTCCGGCGAGGTGAACACCGGGATGAGCCCATCCCCGGCGGCGCCGATGGCCACGAAGCCTGGTCGCTCTCCCGCCTCGCACCAGACGGTGGCGGCCAGGAACGTCTGGTGCAGCTCCTCGGCGCCGGCCTCACCCCGGGCCACCTCGGCGGCCACCTCGGCCAGGGGCCGGCGCTGGCGGGGCGGGGCGGCCCTGGCTACCACCCGCGGCGCGCTGGGCAGATCGCGGCGGACCGGAGCTGGACCCCCCCGCCTTGACGTCCCGTTCCCGTTGGCCGATTCGGGCGCTGGGTTCATGCGATGCCGCCTCCCCCCGAGGTTTGGTGCCGCGGCCCGAGTACCGTCCGCACCGGTCCGAGTGGCGATCCAGCCTACAACGGCGCGCCGACCTATGGCGCCCCCCGCCGTCACTCCGGCTGGGAGATCTCCACGGCGAGGCCGAAGTGGTCCGACGCGAATGTGCCCGTGAGGGGGCGGTGACACACCAACTCGGCCGACCGCACCCGTCCCGAGCCGTCCCGGCGCCAGCCCACGAACGCATAGTCGAGGCGGCGGTCGAGCTCGTGCTGGGCGGCGGCGAAGGGGTTGCGGTTGTCCCAGGTCCACCCGGGCCCGTCGCCCCCCGCCACCCGCCAGGCGTCCTGGAAGTAGGTGCTGTGCCCGGCCAGCGAGGTGAGGCCGCACAGGTGGCGGATCTCGGTGGAGTCGGGCTCGGCGTTGAAGTCGCCGGCCAGGATGGGCGGCACGCTGGCCTGGGGATCGGCGCGCTCTTCGATCAGCCGCACGACCTCGGCCACCTCGCCCTCGCGGAGGTTCCCGGCCGAGTGGAAGTGGGTGAGGTGGGTGCAGAACACGTCGAGGCCGTGGCTTCGGGCGTGGAGCAGCACCCGCTGCATGTCGCCCCGGTCCGGGTCGTAGGGGAGCAGTGAGCGGTGGTGCTCCTCGATGGGCCACCGACTGAGGATGGCGTTGCCGAACATCGCCTCCCCGAAGTCGAACGAGGCACCGTAGGCGACGTGGTAGCGCTGGGCGGCGGCCTCGGCCAGCCACGCCGCCTGGTTGGAGTCCGACGAGTGGATGACCTCCTGAAGGCACACCACGTCGGGGTTCACCAGGTCGAGCCAGGCCACGATCTCGTGTCGGCGCTCGAGCCATGGGTCCGACAGGTGCCAGATGTTCAGGGTCATGACCCGGAGCATGACGCCGCCACCTAGAGGTGGATGCCGCACTCCGTCTTGTCGGTCCCGGCCCAGCGCCCGGCGCGGGGGTGCTCGCCGGGCACGACCGGGCTCGTGCACGGGGCGCAGCCGATGGACGGGTAGCCGCGGTCCAGCAGCGGGTTGTAGGGGACGTCGTGATCCCCGATGTAGCCGGCGATGTCCTCGTCGGACCAGTTGGCCAACGGGTTGACCTTGACCAGGCCGCGGCGGTCCCGCGACACGATGGGCGCGTCGGCCCGGCTGGCCGCCTCGCTGCGGCGGACCCCGCTCATCCACGCCAGCTTGCCCTCGAGCGCCGCCTCGAGCGCGGCCACCTTGGCCGCCGAGCAGCAGTTGACGGGGTCGGCCAGAGGGAAGCGCACCGGCGGCGTGGGCACGCGGACGACCCGGAGGTTCAACGAGTACCGCCGCCGCACCCGCTCCAGGGTGTCCAACGTCTCCGGGAAGTGCTCGCCCGTGTCGATGAACACCACCTCGATCCCGGGGTCGGCCCGCACGGCGATGTCGATGAGGACGGCGTCCTGGAGGGAGGAGGCGATGGAAAGCCGGTCTCCGAAGGCCTCGACGGCCCAGCCGACGACGGCGCCGGCCGGCTGGTTCTCGAAGCGACCGTTGAGCGCGGCAAGCTCGGTGTCGTCCGGAGTGGACGAGCGGCGGGGGGCGACGAAGACGCTCAACTTGCCGCGCACTCCGAGGCGCCGACCTCTTTGACGTACGGCCCGGTCTCGTCGAAGTCGACGTAGAAGTCCGGCCGCTCCTCCGGCAGAGGGAACTCGTCGAGCTCCTTGAGGGTCGCTCCCACCGCCGCCGCCCCGCCGGATCGCTCCAGCCAGGAGCCGAACGTCTCGCCCGCCTGGCGCTCGGAGGCGAAGCGGCCCACCACCCGCACGCACGCCTCGCCCGCCGCCTTGGCCGGGAGGCGCAAGGCCTTGGCGCCGAACTCGACCTGGGTCTGGCCCACGTAGCCGCCCAGCAGCATCTGGTACCCGGGGGCCGCCTGGCCGTGGGCCCGTCGCTCCACTCCCATGAAGCCGATGTCGGAGATGTGGTGTTGGCCGCAGGAGTTGGTGCACCCGGAGATGTTGATGCGTACGCCGCCCACCTCGGCCAGCCCCGCCTCTTCGAGCGCCCGGCCGATGTCGTCGGCCAGCCCCCGTGACTGGGTGACGGCCAGGTTGCAGGTGTCGGCCCCGGGGCAGGCCACCACGTCGCGAGCGAGCTCGGCGCCGGGGCTGGCCATGGCGATGGCGTCGAGGCGGGCGTACAGCGTGCCCAGCTGCTCCTCGCCGAGGCCCCGGAACACCACGTTCTGGCGGTTGGTGACCCGGACCTGGGCCCCGAGCTCGCGCTGGATGTCGGCCAGGGCCCGGAACTGCGCCGAGGTGACGTCGCCGAGGTGAGCGTGGGCGTAGGCCGACACGGTGCCCTTGGCCACGCCCCGGACCACGTTGGCCGTCTCCCACTTGGCGTAGGGGTGTTGGGTGGGCAGCTTGAGCGTCACGGGGACCCCCACCGGCGTGGGCTCGACAGCGGTGCTCACGCCGGCCGGGGCGTCGCCGCGCTCGCGCACGGCCGCCGGGATCCCCCCGGGCCAGGTGTGGGAGGCCAGCAGGAAGCGGCGCTCCTTGAAGATGCGCTCCCGCAGCGGCTCGACGCCCATGGTGTCGACCAGCCACTTCATGCGGGCCCGCAGCTTGTTGTCCCGGTTCCCGTGGTGGTCGAAGACCCGGAGGATGGCCTCGAGGGTGGGCAGGAGGTCGTCTCGGGGCGTGAAGGGCTCGAGGGCCTGCGCCGGGTGAGGGTTGGCGCCGAGGCCGCCGGCGAAGAAGACCCGGAAGCCGGGCTCGACCGTGCCGTCCTCACGCGGGCGGGCGACGGCGATCACCCCCACGTCGTTGAACATGGCCTGGCCGCAGTCGGTGGCACAGCCCGAGAAGTTGATCT
>JALYHF010000283.1 GCA_030776745.1 Actinomycetota bacterium
GGTGCGGGCTCGGCCGGGGCCTCCGGCCCGGGCCAGGCGGGGGTCGCGGCCCGGGCGGCGCCGGCGATGCGCTCCAACAGCTCCAGGCCGGACCAGTTCCCCACCTCCAGGCGGCGCAGCCCGAGACGGTCCTGGTCGGCGGTGAGCAGTGGGACGCTCTCCTGCTCGTCCTGGTGGAAGGCCACGGCGTGGTGCCGGGCGACCTCCTCCCGCAGCACATCCCGGATGGCGGGGTCGTTGCTGCGGTCGGCCCCGTAGGCGCCGAAGGGATAGGCGAAGGCCACGGGGGGCCGGCCCACGTGGTCCTCGATGGCCGAGCTGGCCCGGGCCAGGTCGGCCCGAACCCGGGCCCGGTAGGCGGAGAGCGATTCACCGGGCGCCCGGCTGGTGAGCGCCGGCAGCGTGGCGCCGCCGCCGGCCTCCTGCTCGCGGTGGGAGCTGGCGGTGTGGGACTGGATGTCCCAGCGACCCGAGCGGGCGTAGGTCTCGATGCGGTCCCACGGCGCGTAGTAGACGCCGGGGCGCGACGCCGCCCCGGCGATGACGAACATGGTCGCCGACATCCGGGCCTGGGCCAGCAGCGGGTCGGCGAAGAGCATGGCGTCGGTCCGGCCGTCGTCGAAGGAGATCATCACCGCACGGGGTGGCAGGGGCCGGCCACCCGTGAAGGCGGTGGCGACCTCGGCGGCGGTGACGGCGCGCATCCCCGCCGCCCGCAGGGTGGCCAGGTGCTCACCGAAGCGCTTCGGGGAGACCACGAAGCCGCCCTCGGCGTCGGACCCGGAGCCGATGCCGTGGTAGGCGAGGGCCATGACCCCTCCCTGGTAGCGGGGGGCCCGGGCGGCGGCGGCCGCCTTCTGCGCCTCGGTGAGACGGGGCAGGGACGGCGGCGAGATGGCCACCATGGCCCGGTCCCGCACCAGGCGGCCCTCCGGCGTCAAGGTGGCGTAGCCCACGAAGGGCACGGCGGAGAGGGGAAGGGCCACCAGACCGGCGACCATCTGGCGCAGCCGCGCCCCGCCGCCGGGCGCGGCCCGCGTCGCGCTCATGACCCGACCCCCACCAGGTGGCGGGCCGGCCACCACGGCTCCAACTCGGCCAGCTCGGGCTGCGCGGGCGGCAGCGCCGTGACCAGGTCCTGGTCGATGCGGGCGTGCTCGACGGTGGACGAGCGCGTCCCCCAGCGGGTGTCGCGCATGGTCACGATCCCCCAGTAGGTCTGGAAGACCAGCACGCTCATGTACAGCGCCACGAACGTCATGCCGTGGTACCAGAGCCCGTCGCCCCGCTTGAAGGCGTAGTAGAGGGAGTAGAGGAGGGCCATGGCGTAGGTGCCGATCAGGTAGAACCACAGCCCGCCAGGCTGGCCGCCGAGGAGGCGTCCGCCCACGGCGTGGAGCACCACCCAGGGGGCCAGGAACGGGAAGGCGATGGCGGCGTAGGTGAACAGGGCGGCCAGCGGGTTCTTGCGCCAGAAGTAGCGCAGCACGTACATCGACTCCCGCAGCCAGGACTTCTTCCAGCGCAGCTGCTGGCGGAAGAAGACCCGGAGGCTGTCGGGGACGACGGTCTCGGCCCGGGCCGAGGACTGGTACACCACCCGGTTCTCGGCCAGGATCCGGTTGGTCAGGGCCCGGTCGTCGCCGAAGGTGGCCGGGCGGCCGAGGAAGGTCTGGAACTCCCAGGAGTGCAGCAGGGGCAGCACCACCGTGCGCCGGTAGGCGGCGCAGCACCCGGAGGCGCAGGTCACCGTGCCCGAGAGCAGCGACTCCGTGCCCTTGATGACGCGGAAGGCCGAGTAGTAGCGGACCTGCTGCATCTTGGTGATCCAGTTGGTCATCCGGTTGCGCACGTCGGCGTGGCCCACCACGGCGCCCACCCGCTGGTCGGCGAAGGGCTGGACGATGGCGGTGACGGCGTCGGGCTCGAGGTAGGAGTCGGAGTCCACGAAGCAGAGCACCTCGCCCCGGGCCCGCCGGATGCCCTCGGCCATCGCTCCCCGCTTGCCGTAGTTGCGACCGAGGTCGACCACGTAGAGCTGGGGCCAGCGGGCCTTGGCCTCGAGCATCCGGGCCCAGGTGGCGTCGCTGGAACCGTCGTTGACGGCGATGACCTCCACCAGGTCGGACGGGTAGTCGACCCGGAGGCAGGACTCGATCGTGCCCACGATCCCCTCCTCCTCGTTGAAGGCGGGGACGATGATCGACACGGTGGGGCGGAAGCCCCGGTCGGGCACCGGCCGGTAGAACAGCCCGACGACGAAGCGGCCCAGCACGTAGAGCACCACCGCGATCGAGTACGAGGCGAAGAGCGGGTCGCGGGCCAAGGTGGCGAAGGTGAGGTCCTTGGTGAGCCACACGAACCCGAGGACGGCCAGCGCGTAGCAGGCGATGGCGACCCGCAGCACGGCGCGCAGGGCGCCAGGACCGCGCCGGACGTTCGACTGGATGGTGTGCAACGAGGGGCCCCCACGACGGTTTCCGGTTCGGCACTCCTCCCTCGGCCGCCGGGACGGTGGGCCCAATAGTCCGATCGGGCCATTTCTCGCCGTCGCCGTCGCCGGCGGCGGCCGTTCAGCCCGGCGGTGTCAGGTGGGGGAGCACGGCGTCGACCACCCGCTCGGCGAAGCGCGGCGTCAGCGGGGCCCGCGAGACGAGCCGCCGGTAGAACACCGGCCCGGCCAGGAGGTCGACGGCGACCTCGAGGTCGGCGTCGCCGGCCAGCTCGCCCCGTTGGGCGGCCCGCCGCAGGACCCGCTCGAGGGTCTGGCGCCGCTGGGCCGTGAAGGCTCGGTGGAGCTCGGCCAGCTCGGCGTCGCGCTCGGCGGCGTCCACCAGCGAGGGGAGGATGTGGGCCATCGGCGATCGAGTGAGCCCCTTGACCAGTCCGGTGAGGACCACGAGGAGGTCGTCGCGCAAGTTGCCGGTGTCGGGCTCGGGCTGGGCGGGGGCGAGGGTCCCGACGGCCTCGATGACGAGCTGGGCCTTGGACCTCCAGTGGCGGTAGATGGTGGCCTTTCCCACGCCGGCCCGGGCCGCCGTGGCGTCGATGCTGAGACCGGCGAAGCCACGCTCGGCCAGCAGCTCGAGCGTCGCCTGCAGGATGGCGGCCTCGGAGCGGCGGCTTCGCCGCCTGGTCCCGCCCGCCGCCGGGACGGCCTCGGCCGGCGGCGGCACCCTCACCGTCCGGCGCCCGGCGCCCGAGCCAGGGCGGGCGCCGGGCCCTCGC
>JALYHF010000284.1 GCA_030776745.1 Actinomycetota bacterium
CCGCTACCACGCCTGCCTGGTCGAGCCCTGGGACGGCCCGGCCGGCCTGATCTTCACCGACGGCCTCAGCGTGGGCGCCGCCCTCGACCGAAACGGCCTGCGGCCCCTTCGCTACGCCATCTGCGAGGACGGCCTCGTGGTGTGCTGCTCGGAGGCCGGTGCGGTGGACGTGAGGGGGCGGGGCAAGGTCAAGCGCGGCCGCCTGGGCCCTGGGCAGATGCTCTTCGTCGACCCCACTCGGGGGGTCCAGCTCGACCCCGAGTGCAAGGAGCGCCTGGCCGCCGGCGGGCCCTATGCCCGTTGGGCCACCAACGGCCTGCGGGTGCTCAGCGTGGGCCGGCCCGTGGAGGACACCGAGACGCCCGACCAGCTCGAGCGTCGCCAGATCGTGCACGGCTACTCCAAGGAGGAGCTGCGCATGATGCTCAAGCCCATGGCCACCGACGCCAAGGAGCCCACGTTCTCCATGGGCGACGACACCCCCCTGCCCCAGCTGGCCGGGCGCCCCCGACCCCTGCACCACTACCTCAAGCAGCGGTTCGCCCAGGTGACCAACCCTCCCATCGACCACCTGCGGGAGCGGCTGGTCATGAGCCTCCGCACCCTGATCGGCCCCCGCCGCCCTCTGCTGACCGAGGGGCCGGAGGCCGCCCACCTGGTGGTGCTCGACTCGTTCTTCGTCTACCCCTCCACGGTGGCCAAGCTGGCCGACCCCGAGCTCTGCGACTTCGGGTGCGCCACCCTCGACGCCACCTTCCCGATCGCCGAGGGCCCGGACGGGCTGCGGGCCGCCGTGGACCGCCTCTGCGACGAGGCCGAGCGCCTGGTCGCGTCCGGAGTCGGCGTGCTGGTGATCGACGACGGGGCCGTGTCCGCCGGCCGGGCGCCCATCCCGTCGTTGCTGGCCACCGGCGCCGTCCACCACCGGCTGGTGGCCCGGGGCCTGCGCTCCCACGCCAGCCTGGTGATCGTGGCCGACGAGGCCCGAGACGTCCACCATGTGGCCTGCCTCCTGGGCTACGGCGCCGACGCCATCTGCCCCCGCCTGGCCCTGCTCACGGTGGCGGCCGAGGCCGACGCCACCGAGGACTCCGACGTGGTCAGCGCCGAGGCCCAGGAGCGCTTCCAGGCCGCGGTGGAGGACGGGGTGCTCAAGATCTTCTCCAAGATGGGGATCTGCACCGTGGAGTCCTACCGGGGAGCGCAGATCTTCGAGATCGTCGGGCTCGGGCCCGAGGTGGTCGACGTGTGCTTCGCCGGGACGCCCTCGGTGGTGGGGGGCATCGGATGGCGCGCCCTGGGAGAGGACGTCCTCACCCGCCACGCCGACGCCGAGCTCTCCAACCCCGGCTACTACCGCGACCTCAAGCGCGGCGGCGAGTACCACACCCACAACAAGGCCGTGGTCGACGCCCTCCAGGCCACCTCGGTCAAGCGGTCGCTGGACGACATGACCGCCGCCCACCTGCTGCAGCGAGCCATCAAGGGCGGGGCCGAGGACCTGTACCGGCAGTTCGCGGCGATGGTCAACGACCGCCAGCCCACGGAGCTGCGGGACCTGCTCGAATTGGTGGGCACCGGCGAGCCGGTACCCCTCGACGAGGTGGAGCCGGCGCTGGCCATCACCAGGCGCTTCTCCACGGGGGCGATGTCCCACGGCGCCCTCTCGGCTGAGGCCCACGAGACCCTGGCCGAGGCCATGAACCTCATCGGGGCCCGGTCCAACTGCGGTGAGGGCGGCGAGGCGCGCCACCGCTTCGCCACCCGGGGCCAGGAGCGCGGGGACAAGAACAGCCGCATCAAGCAGATCGCCTCCGGCCGCTTCGGCGTCACCCCTGAGTACTGCGCCTACGCCGACGAGCTGCAGATCAAGATCGCCCAGGGCTCCAAGCCGGGTGAGGGGGGCCAGCTCCCCGGCCACAAGGTGAGCGACGAGATCGCCCAGCTGCGCCACACCCAGCCCGGCGTGACGCTGATCTCGCCCCCGCCCCACCACGACATCTACTCCATCGAGGACCTGGCCCAGCTCATCTTCGACCTCAAGCAGGTGAACCGCTTCGCCGACGTGTCGGTGAAGCTGGTCGCCGAGGACGGCGTGGGCACCATCGCCGCCGGCGTCGTGAAGGCTCTGGCCGACGTGGTCCACATCTCGGGGTGCAACGGCGGCACCGGCGCCTCGCCGCTGTCGTCCATCAAGCACGCCGGCATGCCCTGGGAGCTCGGGGTGGCCGACACCCAGGCGGCGTTGATCGAGAACGGGCTGCGCGACCGGGCCCGCGTCTGCGTGGACGGCGGGTTCATGACGGGCCGGGACGTGCTCGTCGCCGCCCTCCTGGGCGCCGACGAGTACTCCTTCGGGACGGCGGCCATGATCGCCGAGGGCTGCATCATGCTGCGGGCCTGCCACAAGGACACCTGCACCACCGGCATCGCCACCCAGCGCCCCAACCTGCGAGCCAAGTTCGCCGGCACGCCCGAGGGCGTGGCCGCCTACTTCCTCTTCGTGGCCGAGGAGACCCGCCAGCTCCTGGCCTCGCTCGGGCTGCGCTCGTTGGACGAGGCCATCGGGCGGGTGGAGTGCCTCCGCCAGAAGCGCATCGGCGATCCCCGGGCCGATGCCGTCGACCTCACCCCGATCATCACCCCGCCCGCTGATCTCGAGGCGCCCCGCCGCTTCGTGGCGCCCGTCCTGCCCCTCCAGCGCCCCCGCTCCCTGTTGGGCGACCGCATCGAGGCCGACGCCTTCCGCTCCGTGTGGGACGGGGACGAGGTGGACCTGGCCTACCCCATAACCAACAAGGACCGCACGGTGGGTGCCGCACTCGGCGGGGCCATCGGGCTCGAGTGGGGCGACCGCCCGCCCCGGGGCACGGCCGTGGTGCGCCTCGACGGCTCCGCCGGTCAGAGCTTCGGCGCCTTCCTCACCCACGGCATCGAGCTCGAGCTGGTCGGCGAGGCCAACGACTACGTGGGCAAGGCCATGGCCGGCGGCCGCATCGTGATCCGCCCGCCCGAGGACGATGCTGGCGAGCCGGTGCTGGCCGGCAACACCTGCCTGTACGGGTCGACGGGCGGCGACCTGTTCATCGCCGGGTCGGTCGGCGAGCGCTTCGGCGTGCGCAACTCCGGGGCCAACGCGGTGGTGGAGGGCGCCGGCGACCACGCCTGCGAGTACATGACCGGCGGCACCATCGTCATCCTCGGACCGGTCGGCTACAACCTCGGTGCCGGCATGACGGGGGGCCAGGCCTACGTCTGGGACCCCGGTGCCCGGCTGGCCGCCCGGTTGAACACCGCTCTGGTGGAAGCGGTGCGCCCCGACGCCGAGCAGGTCGAGGAGCTCCGCTGGCTGGTGGAGCGCCACTTCGAGCTGACCGGCTCGCCGCGGGCCAAGCTGCTGGTCGAGGACTGGCACGGCACCGTGGAGCACACCTGGCACATCGCTCCGGTGGGGCGCGTGCGGCGGATGGAGGCCCACAACGCCGGCCGGGTCGGCGCCTCCGCCTGACCCCTCCCGTTCCGACTTCCTCGGACCTACCCTGAGCAGGCATGCCGGTCACGCCCAGCACCCCCATCGAGCTGATCGACGACGTGTACGCCCGCCTCCCGTCGCGTGTGGAGGTGGGCCGGCGCCGGCTCGGGCGAGGCCTCACCTTGGCCGAGAAGATCCTGTTCAACCACCTGACCCACGCCGAGGGCCAGGAGCTCGAGAGAGGTCGCAGCTACGCCCAGCTGTGCCCGGACAGGGTGGCCATGCAGGACGCCACCGCCCAGATGGCGCTCCTGCAGTTCATGACGGCCGGGCTGCCGCGGGTGGCCGTGCCCACCAGCGTGCACTGCGACCACCTGATCCAGGCGCGGGTGGACGGCAGGACCGACCTCCAGGTGGCCGAGCAGACCAACCAGGAGGTCTACGACTTCCTCCGCACGGCGTCGAGGAAGTACGGCATCGGGTTCTGGCGGCCCGGTTCGGGCATCATCCACCAGGTCGTGCTGGAGCAGTACGCCTTTCCCGGCGGGATGATGATCGGCACCGACTCGCACACGCCCAACGCCGGCGGTCTGGCCATGGTGGCCATCGGCGTGGGCGGAGCCGACGCCGTGGACGTGATGGTGGGCGGGCCCTTCGGGCTGCGCTGGCCCAAGCTGATCGGGGTTCGCCTCACCGGCGCCTTGAACGGATGGACGGCGCCCAAGGACATCATCCTCAAGGTGGCCGAGATCCTCACCGTGCGGGGCGGGACGGGCGCCATCGTGGAGTACTTCGGGCCCGGCGTGGCGGCGATCAGCGCCACCGGTAGGGCCACCGTGTGCAACATGGGCGCCGAGGTGGGCGCCACCACCTCCGTGTTCCCCTACGACGACGCCGGCGCCCGCTACCTCGAGGCGACGGGCCGGGAGGCCTACGCCGACCGGGCCGAGGCCGTGCGAGAGCACCTTCGGGCCGACGAGGAGGTGGAGGCCGACCCGCAGCGCTACTTCGATCAGGTCGTCGAGATCGACCTCGAAACCCTGGAGCCTCACATCGTTGGCCCCCACACCCCCGACCTGGGCCGCCCCGTGTCCCGCATGGGCGAGGACGCCCGGGCCAACGGCTGGCCGGCCACGCTGAGCAGCTGCCTGGTCGGGTCCTGCACCAACTCCTCCTACGAGGACATCAGCCGGGCGGCCAGCGTGGCCCGCCAGGCCTCGGCCAAGGGCCTGCGGTCGAAGGTGCCGCTCCTCGTGACTCCGGGCTCCGAGCGGGTGCGGGCGACCATCGAGCGCGACGGCCTGCTGGCCGACCTCGAGGCCATCGGGGCCACCGTGCTGGCCAACGCCTGCGGCCCCTGTATCGGCCAGTGGAAGCGCGACGACGTGGCCGAGGGACAGGTCAACTCGATCCTCAACTCCTACAACCGCAACTTCCCGAAGCGCAACGACGGGAACGCGTCGACGCTGTCCTTCATCGGCTCACCGGAGACCGTGGTGGCCTACGCCCTGGCCGGCACGCTCGACTTCGACCCGCTGCACGACAGCGTGGCCGACGGCGCCGGGCGGGCGGTGCGCCTGGAGCCACCGCTGGGCGACGAGCTGCCGGGGCGGGGCTTCGAGGCGGGCGACGAGGGCTTCGAGACGCCGGCCGAGGACGGCTCGGGTGTGGAGGTGGTGGTCCGTCCCGACAGCGACCGGCTCCAGCTGCTCG
>JALYHF010000285.1 GCA_030776745.1 Actinomycetota bacterium
ATCTGGCCGGCGGCGCCGGTCACGGTGACGTTCACGGGACGCGGCGCGGCCATGGCCGGCTCTCTACAGCCGGTCGACGATGGCCGAGGCGAACTCGGAGCACTTCACCTGCTTGGCGTTTCGCATCAGGCGGGCGAAGTCATAGGTCACGATGCGCTCGGCGATGGTGGCCTCCAGGGCGCGGACGATGTCGGTGGCGGCCTCGGCCCAGCCCAGGTGCTCGAACATCATGACGCCCGACAACAGCACGGAGCCGGGGTTGACCTTGTCCTGGCCGGCGTACTTGGGCGCGGTTCCGTGGGTGGCCTCGAAGATGCCGTGGCCGCTGGCGTAGTTGATGTTGCCGCCCGGCGCGATCCCGATCCCGCCGACCTGGGCGGCCAGGGCGTCCGACAGGTAGTCGCCGTTCAGGTTGGTGGTGGCGATGACGTCGAAGTCCTCGGGCCGGGTGAGCACCTGCTGGAGGGTGATGTCGGCGATGGTGTCCTTCACCAGCACCCGCCCACCGGGGTGGCCGCCGCAGTCGTCCCAGCCCACGGCCACTTCGGCGAACTCTTCCCGGGTCACCTCGTAGCCCCAGTTCCGGAAGGCGCCCTCGGTGTACTTCTGGATGTTGCCCTTGTGCACCAGCGTCACGCTCGGGCGGCGGCGGGTGACGGCGTAGCGGATGGCGGCCCGGACCAGCCGCTTCGAGCCGGTCTCGGAGATGGGCTTGAGGCCGAGGCCCGAGTCCGGGCGGATCTCCCAACCAAACTCCTCCCGCAGCAGCTCGATCAGGCGCTTGGCCTCGGCCGTGCCCTCCTCGAGCTCGAGGCCGGCGTAGATGTCCTCGGTGTTCTCCCGAAAGATCACCATGTCGACCTTCTCCGGGTACTTCACCGGGGAGGGCACGCCCTCGAACCAGCGCACCGGGCGGAGGCACACGTACAGGTCGAGGATCTGGCGCAGGGCCACGTTGAGCGAGCGGATGCCACCACCGACCGGCGTGGTGAGTGGTCCCTTGATGCCGATGAGGTGGTCACGGAAGGCGGTGACCGTCTCCTCGGGCAGCCACGCTCCCGTCTCGTCGTAGGCCTTCTGTCCGGCCAGGACCTCCCGCCAGGCGATGTGCTTGCCGTGCTTGACGGCGGCGGCGTCGAGCACCTTCTGGGCGGCGGGCCAGATGTCGACGCCGGTGCCGTCCCCCTCGATGAAGGGGATGATGGGCTCGTCGGGAACGCGCAGCTTGCCATCGGCGCCCATGGTGATGATCTCGGCCATGGCGGCGCAGCCTACGGGAACGTCGTAGGGGCGCCGTCTACCGCGCTCCGGCCGGCGTGAGGCCGAGGTTGGCGTAGATCTCCCTGGTGGCCGTGGACCGGTTGAGGGTGTAGAAGTGCAGGCCGGGGACGCCGGCGTCGAGCAGCTCCTGGCACAGCCCGGTGGCCACCTCCACGCCAATGCGTCGCACCTCTTCGGGCCGGTCGCCGGCGGCGGCGATGCGCGCCGCCAGGTCGGGAGGGAACTCGGCGCCGGCCAGCTGGGCGAAGCGTTGGACCTGGCCGGCGTTGGTCACCGGCATGATGCCGGGCAGCACCGGCTTGTGCACGCCGCGCTCGGCCAGGTCCTCCACCATGGACAGGTAGTCGTCGGCGCGGAAGAAGAACTGGGTGATGGCGAAGTCGGCGTCGGCCAGCTTGGCCGCCAGGTGGTCGCGGTCGGCCTTGCGGTCGCCGGCCGAGCGAGGGTGCAGCTCGGGGTGAGCGGCGACGCCCACCGAGAAGTCCCCCCGGGAGCGCACCACCTCCACCAGCTCGTGGGCGAAGCTGAAGTCGCAGGGCGGCGCCGCCTCGCCCTCGGCCAGTGCCGGCGGGTCTCCGGCCAGGGCCAAGATGTTCTCGACCCCGGCGTCCCGGTAGCCGTCGACGACGTCCTCGATCTCGGCGCGGGTGTGGCCGGCGCAGGTGAGGTGAGCCATGGCCGTCATCGAGGTGTCGCGGTTGATCCGCAGCACGATGTCCCTGGTCCGCTCCCGCGTGCTGCCACCGGCGCCGTAGGTCACCGACACGAATGACGGCTGCAGTGGCTCGAGCTCGAGGAGCGCCTTCTCCAGGGCCCGCTCCGCCTCGTCGGTCTTCGGCGGGAAGAACTCGAAGGAGAACGTCTTCCCCTCGGCCAGCAGGTCGGCGATCCGGGCCATCCCGGCCCAGCATACGCCCGGGGCCCGGGCCGGCCCCCGAGCCTTGCCCGCCGGCGGGCGGGGGGTTAGACCATCGGCGGGACGACGAGAGGATGAGCTGGGCATGACCGACCCGTTCCGGCGGGTATGGCTCGGGCTGGCGGCGCTGGTCATGACCCTGGTGGCCGGCACGGGGGGCTACGTGGCCTTGGGGTTCGGCCTTCTCGACGCCGTCTACCAGACCGTCATCACCGTCACCACCGTGGGGTTCCGCGAGGTGCGGGCGCTGTCCGACGCCGGGAAAGTCTTCACCATCGGCCTCGTGCTGGTGGGAACCGGCACCGCCCTGTACACCCTCAGCGTCCTCATCGAGGCCCTGGTGGAGGGCCAGATACGCGAGATGCTGGGGAGGAGGCGCATGGACCGACAGATCGCCAGGCTCGAGGATCACGTCATCATCTGCGGGTGGGGCCGCGTGGGGCGGGCCATCTCCCGCTACGTGACCAACAGCGGCCAGAAGGTGGTGGTGGTGGACCGCGACCCCGAGCGCATCGCCACGGTGCCGTACCCCAGCGTGCAAGGGGACGTGACCGACGACACGGTGCTCCTCAGGGCCGGCATCGAGCGGGCTCGCGTGCTCGTGGCCGCCCTCGAGACCGACGCCGACAACCTCTTCGTGGCGGTGAGCGGTCGCTCGCTGCGGCCCGACCTGTTCATCATCGCCCGGGCCCGCACGGAGTCCTCCGAGCCCAAGCTGGCACGGGCGGGTGCCAACCGGGTGGTGAACCCACAGCGCATCGGCGGCGAGCGCATGGCCGCCTTCGCCCTCCAGCCCCACGTGGCGGAGTTCCTCGACGTGGTCATGCACGACGGCTCGCTCGAGTTCCGCCTCGAGGAGGTGGAGGTGCCGGCGGGCTCGACGCTGGCCGGCGCCACCCTCCGCGAGGCCCACGTGCGCGACCGTACCGGCGCCTTGGTGCTCGCCCTGCGCGAGGCCGACGGCACCTTCACCACCAATCCGTCGCCCGAGACCGTCATCTGCCCGGGCAACATCCTCATCGCCATCGGGACCTCGGCCCAGCTGGAGGCCCTGGTGGACGCGGTGGGGGCCGCTAGAGGACGCGGCGGCCCCGATAGCCGGTGAGGGCGCTCACCACGAGAAGGACCAGCGCGATGATCAGCAGCCACTTGAGGCCCTCGATGAAGAGCCCGAGGCCGCCGAAGAGGAGGGCGAGGAGGAGGAGGAGCAGGACAATTCCCATGGTGTGGTTCCTTTTCGTCGTCGGGCCGGTGCGGCGGTACGAGACGTATGTAGCCCGTTGTGACCGTCCTGACTCGCCTGCGGATGACCATTTCGGCGATGGCCCGAAAGGAGTGGTCAGCGCGTCGACGGCGCCGGCGCGCCAGCCGACGTCCAGCGCTCGGCGGCCCGCACGGCGTTGGACAACAGCATGGCGATGGTCGTGGGCCCCACGCCGCCGAGGCGGGGGGTGATCCAGCCGGCCACCTCGGCGACCGCCTCGTCCACGTCGGGCAGGAGCCGCTTGCCCTCGGCCCACGTGATCCCGGCGCTCACGACCACGGCGCCGGGCTGGACCATCTCGGGCGTGATGAGCGACGGCACACCGGCGGCGGCGACCAGGATGTCGGCTCTGCGGGTGAAGGCTCCCAGCTCGGCCACGCCGGTGTGGACCACGGTGACGGCGGCGTTGGCGTTCGGCCGCTTGAGGGCCAGCAGCAGCGCCAACGGCCGGCCGACGGTGAGCCCGCGGCCGACGATGACGACGTGGCGGCCCTCGATGGCCACGCCGTGGTGCACGAGGAGGGCCTGGATGCCGGCCGGGGTGCAGGCCACCGGCGCCGGCACGCCCATGACCAGGCGGCCGAGGTTGACGGGGTGCAGTCCGTCCACGTCCTTGTCCGGATCGACGGTGAGGAGGGCCGCCTCCTCGTCGAGGCCCTTGGGCAGCGGCAGCTGCACGAGGAAGGCGTCCACCGCCGGATCGTCGTTGAACCGGCGGATGGCGGCGTGGAGGTCCTCCTGGGAGGCGGTGGCCGGGAGGGCCTGGTGCAGCGAGGCCATGCCCAGCTCCTCGCAGTTCCGGTGCTTGCGGGCCACGTAGGAGGCGCTGTTGGGGTCGTCGCCGACCAGGATGGTGCCGAGGCCCGGAGTAACGCCTTGGGCCCGCAGCCGGTCGAGCCGCTGGCGCAGGTCGGCCTTCACCGCCTCGAGGAAGGCGTTGCCGTCGAGGAGCTGGGCCGTCAATGGAGGAAGTGGCGCTCGCCGGTGAAGACCATGGCGATGCCGTGCTCGTCGGCGGCGGCGATCACCTCGTCGTCGCGCAGAGAGCCGCCCGGCTGGACGACCACGGCCACCCCCGTGGCGGCGGCGGCGTCGAGCCCGTCACGAAATGGGTAGAAGGCGTCGCTGGCACAAGCCCCGCCCTTGGCCCGTCCGGCCGCCTTGGCGGCGGCGATCTCGCCCGACTCCACCCGGTTCTGCTGGCCGGCACCGATGCCCACGGCCTGGCCGTTGGCCACCAGCACGATGGCGTTGGACTTCACGTGGCCCACCACGCGCCAGGCCAGCTCGGCGTCGGCCCACTGCTCCTCGGTGGGTGCCACCCTCGTCACCACCCTCCAATCGGGGCGAGCGGACTCGTAGTGGTGCGGCTCCTGCACGAGGAACCCGCCCGAGACCTGGCGCAGGTCGAGAGCCGGCGCGTCGGGCGGGCGAGCCTCGAGCACCCGCAGGTTGCGCTTGGCCAGCAGCGCCTCCAAGGCGGCGGGCTCGTAGGCAGGCGCCACCACCACCTCGGTGAAGACGGGCGCCAACGCCTCGGCCAGCGCCACGGGAACGGCCCGGTTCACGGCGACGATGCCACCGAAGGCGGAGCGGGGATCGCAGTCATGGGCGCGGCGGTAGGCATCGGCGATGTCGGTGGCCACGGCCACCCCACACGGGTTGGCGTGCTTGATAATGGCGACCGCCGGGCGGTCGCCCAGGTCGTGCACCAGCCGCCACGCCGCCTCGGCGTCGTAGAGGTTGAGGTAGGACAACGCCTTGCCGCCGTGCTGCACCACGTCGTCCCACCAGCCGCTGGCGCCGACCTCTCGGTAGCGGGCGCCCTGCTGGTGGGGGTTCTCCCCGTAGCGCAGCTCCTGCGCCCGCTCGAGGGCCAGGTGCAGGGTAGGGGGGAGCACATCCTCGCCGGCCTCGTCGAACCACGACACGATGGCGGCGTCGTAGGCGGCGGTGTGGGCGAAGGCGGCCCGAGCCAGCCTCCGGCGGGTCCCGGGCGAGAGGCCGCCCTCCCGGCGCAGCTCGTCCAGCACGGCCCCGTAGTCGGCGGGGTCCACCACCACTCCCACGTGGGCGTGGTTCTTGGCCGCCGCCCGCACCATGGTGGGCCCGCCCACGTCGATCATCTCGATGGAGGGCTGGGCCCGGAACGGGTACAGGTTGCACACGACCAGGTCGATGGCCTCGATGCCCAGGGCGGCGAGGTCGCCCAGGTGCTGCGGCTGGTCGCGGTCGGCCAGGATGCCCCCGTGGACCTTCGGGTGGAGGGTCTTCACCCGACCACCCAGCATCTCGGGGGCCCCGGTGACCGCTTCGACCAGGAGGTGGGGGATTCCGGCCTCGGCCAGGGCTCGGGAGGTGCCGCCGCTGGTGATCAGCTCGTAGCCCAGGTCGACCAGGCCCCGGGCGAGCGCCTCGAGGCCCGTCTTGTCGTACACCGACAGCAGCGCCCTCACGGTCGCCACCGCGCCCCCGCCCGCTGGGGCTCGTGCCCGGTCACGCGATGAACTCGCGGATGGTCTGGGGGTAGAGCCGGCGCTCCACGGCCTTGATGCGCTCGTGGAGGGACGCCACCGTGTCGCCGGGCAGGACGGGGACCGCCTCCTGGGCCAGGATGGGCCCGGCGTCCACGTCCACCGTGGCCAGGTGCACGGTGCAGCCCGTGACCTTCACCCCAGCGGCCAGGGCGTCCTCCACCGCGTGCCAGCCCGGGAAGGCGGGCAGAAGGGCGGGGTGGGTGTTGAGGACGCGCCCGGCGAAGGCGTCGAAGACGGGCTTCTCCAGGATGGTGCCGAACCCGGCCATGGCCACGGTGTCCACGCCGTGGCGGAGCAGCGCGTCCACCACCCGGTGGGTGTACTCGAGGCGGTCGAAGTCGGGGCCGAAGCTCGTGCGCTCGACGACGTCGGCGGCCACGCCGGCGGCGGCGGCGATCTCGGTGGCCCGGCAGGGGCGGTCGACCACCACGGCCGAGATGGGCAAGCCGGCCTCGAGCAGGGCCTGCAGGATCGTCCCACTGCCCGACGCCAGCACCCCGACGGCCATGAGCGGCACGCTACCCGACGGCTCACGGACCGGCGGCGACCCGCCTGCCGGCTAGAGGGGCGGATCGACGCATCCCGACGCCCCACCCCCGGGCCCAGCCGCGCTGTCCCGGGGATAGGGCTCCACGAAGCCCGAACCGGGGTCCTCGGTGGTGAGGTAGCGGAGGATGGCGCGGGCCACCGCCTCACCCTCCGCCTTCTGCACGTCGGGGCGGGCGAGGAGGGCGGCCTCGGGGGCATTGGAGACGAAGGCCAGCTCGGCCAGGACGGCGGGCACGCCCCGGGTGCGACGCAGGATGCCGTAGTAGTCGTCCCCCCGCGAGCTCGTCCGGTACTTGGCTCCGGCGTCGGTGTCGGCCACCCAGGCCACGGGATAGGGGGACAGCGCCTTGACCACCTCTTCGTAGACGAGGCCGGACAGGCGCTTGGAGTCCGATGAGGTCAGCTGACGGTAGGTCTCGGTCCCCGGGCCGGGCCGGGGCCCGTCGGGTTCGGCGTTGTGGTGGACCGACACGAAGGCCTTCGGGCGCAGGGCCAACCCCACCTGCGCCCGGGCGTCGAGCGTCATGCGGTAGTCCCCGGTGCGGGTCAGGACGGTTGGCACGCCCGCCTGTCCGAGGGCCTGGGCGGCGTAGCTGGCCACGGCCAGGTTGAGCACCTTCTCGGTGAGGCCGTTGGGGCCGATGGCGCCCGCCTCGTCACCGCCGTGGCCCGGATCGAGCACCACGGCAGCCGCCGCCACGGGCGTGCCCGACCTCACGACGGCCGTCCTCCCGCACGGCGTCTGGACCCGGTAGCCGGCCGGGCCGTAGCCGGTCACGGGCAGGACGACGCCCCGCTGGGAGACGAGCAC
>JALYHF010000286.1 GCA_030776745.1 Actinomycetota bacterium
CCGTTCCGTCGTCAGGTGGATGAGGACGCGGATGCAAAGAGGCGTGCCTCCCTCGATGTCCAGCTCCCGGGCACACAGGAGCGGGACGTCCCCCAGGCCGCAGGCCCGAGCGGCCGCGGCCGGGAACATGGAGTGGATGTCGTCGGTCGCCGTGACCACGATGCTGATCAGGTCCTCCTTGGTCACGCCGTTGCGGGCCAGCATGGCCGTCACCAGGGCTTGGACGCGCTCGCTCACCTGCTCGCTGGTGTCGGCGTCGACCGTCGTCGCGCCGCGCAACGCTCTCACGGCGGGAGGCACGGTTCGACTCTATTTGCGTTCGGTTCCGGCGTCGCCCTGCAGATCCCGTACCTCGGCCATGGTGAGCGGGCGCCACTGCCCGGGCCTCAGGCCGCGCTCGGCGATGGGGCCGATGCGCGTTCGCACGAGGCGGACCACCGGGTGGCCCACGGCGGCGCACATGCGTCGCACCTGGCGGTTCCGGCCCTCGTGGACGGTGATGCGCAGCGCCGTCGGTGCCACCAGTGCCACCCGGGCCGGCGCCGTGACGCCGTCCTCGAGGGCCACGCCGTCCCGGAGCCGCCGAACGGCGCCGGGCGAGGGCGATCCCTCCACCTCGGCCAGGTACTCCTTCTCGACGCCGAAGCCAGGATGGGTGAGGCGGTGAGTGAGGTCGCCGTCGTTGGTCAGCACCAGGAGCCCTTCGGTGTCGGCGTCGAGGCGCCCCACGGGGAACACCCGCGGCTCGGGTGGCACCAGGTCGAGCACCGTCGATCGTCCCTGGGGGTCCGACGCCGTGGTCACGACCCCTCGGGGCTTGTTGAGCAGGTAGTACACGAGGTCGGCCCGGACTCCAACCGGCACGCCGTCCACCTCCACCCGGTCGCCATCCGGATCGATGCGCCGGCCGAGCAGGGCGACCTCCCCGTTGACCGTGACCCGCCCATCGGCGATGAGCTCCTCGCAGGCCCTCCGGCTCCCGAACCCGGTACGGGCCAGGACCTTCTGCAGCCGCTCGCCCCCGTCCGCCCTCGTCATCCCTCCGGGCGGAGCCCCCGTTCGAGCGCTTCCACCTCGCCGGCGGGCGGGACGAAGTCGCCCAGCGGAGGCAGGTCGTCCAGCGAGCCCAGCCCGAGCTTCTCCAGGAACGCCCTCGTGGTCCCGTACAGCACCGCCTGCCCCGGGCCCGGGTCGCGGGCGACCTCCTCGACGTAGCCGCGGTGCTGGAGGGTGCGCATGACGCCGTCCACGTTGACCCCGCGGATGGCCGCCACCTGGGAACGCGACACGGGCTGCTTGTAGGCCACGATGGCGAGGGTCTCCAGGGCGGCGGCCGACAGGCGGGCCGACTGGCCCTCGAGCGCGAACCGCTCCACGTAGGCGGCCAGGTCGGGATGGCTCTGGAAGCGGTAGCCCCCCGCCACCCGGGCCAGCACGAAGCCCCGCTCCTCGGCCTGATAGGAGGCGGCCAGCTCGGCGCAGATCTGCTCGACCCGCACCACCGGCACCTCGAGCAGCTGGGCCAGGAGCCCCGGTTCCAGCGGTTCCTCGGCCACCATGAGAACGGCCTCGACGGCTCGCAGCTCCTTCGACCTCATGGCTGGGCGGCGGTCTCGGCGTCGGCCCCGCCGGCCGCTCGGAGGGGCTCGGTCGCCTCGTGGCCGAGCCAGGTGATGCGCAGCTCACCGAAGTTGGTGGCCTGGTCGAGGTCGACGAGGCCGTCCTTGTACAGCTCGAGGACGGCGAGGAAGCGCACCACGACAGCCAGGCGCTCGGCCACCTGCTCGGTGAGGCGGTGGAACGAGACGACGCCGAGCCGGGGCAACTCCCCCATCAGCTCGGCCACCGCGTCGCCGACGCTGACACCGATGGGAGCCACGTGGTCGAGGTCGATGCGGGGCTGGGGCCGGGGCGTGAGGGCGGACACGAAGGCGGCCCGCAGGCCGGCGGGCGTGACGCCGGCCAGCAGGTCGGGCACCAACGACGAGAAGCGCTCCTCCATCCCTGCCACCCGGGGCAAGGACCGCGCCGCCTCGACGGCAAGGTCGTGGAGCGCTCGGGCCGCGTCCTTGAAGGTCTTGCACTCGAGCAGCCGGGCCAACAGGAGGTCCCGCTCCTCCCAGAGGGCGAGCTCCTCGTCGAGATCGACCTCCTCCCGGCCCGGGAGCAGCCGGCGGGTCTTGAGCTCGACGAGGGTGGCGGCGATGAGGAGGAACTCGGTGGCGGCGTCCAGCTCGACGTGGTGCAGGCCGGCCAGGTGGGCCAGGTAGCCGTCGACGATGCGGCTGAGCGACACCTCGTAGAGGTCCACCTGCTCCCTGGTGATCAGGTGCAGGAGAAGGTCGAAAGGCCCCTCGAACACGGGGGTCCGGACCTCGTACGCCACGCGCCGACACTACAAGGGGGCGGTCGGCGGACGGCGCATACCATGGCGGCATGGCCAGGGTGCTGTCGGGCATCACGCCCTCGGGTTCGGTGACGCTGGGGAACTACCTCGGCGCGCTGCGCTTCTGGGTCGAGGACCAGCACCAGGCCGACTCGCTGTTCCTGGTGGTGGACCTCCATGCCCTGACCGTCGACCACGACCCTACCGAGCTTCGCGCCAACACCCTCGAGCTGGCCCAGACCCTGATGGCCGTGGGCCTCGACCCCGACGTGTGCACGCTGTTCCTGCAGAGCCACGTGGCCGAGCACGCCGAGCTCAGCTGGCTGTTGGAGTGCACCACGAGCTTCGGCGAGCTGCGCCGCATGACGCAGTTCAAGGACAAGGCGTCGGACCAGGAGTTCGTGTCCGTCGGGCTGTTCACTTACCCCGTGCTCATGGCCGCCGACATCCTGCTCTACGACGTGGAGCGCGTACCGGTGGGCGACGACCAGCGCCAGCACGTCGAGTTGTGCCGGGACGTCGCCCTTCGCTTCAACGGCCGGTACGGCGAGGTCTTCCCCGTGCCCGAGGCCGCCATCCCCAAGGTGGGGGCCCGGGTGAAGGACCTGCAGGAGCCCACCAAGAAGATGTCGAAGTCCGAGGACTCCCCCCAGGGCACCGTCCTCCTGCTGGAGGACCCCGCGTCCATCGAACGCAAGATCAAGCGGGCGGTCACCGACACCGAGGCCGAGGTGCGCTACGACCCCGAGGCGAAGCCGGGCGTATCGAACCTCCTGGTCCTCCTCGGTGCCGCCACCGGGCGCACGCCCGAGCAGGTCGCCGCCGGCTACACCCAGTACGGGCCGCTCAAGGCCGATACGGCCGAGGCGGTGGTGGCCCTGCTGCGCCCCATCCAGGAGCGGTTCCAGGAGCTGGCCCGCGATCCCGCCACCACCATGGCGATCCTGGAGAAGGGGGCGTCCAAGGCCCGCGTCATCGCCTCCGAGACCCTGGCTCGGGCCAGGGCCGCCATCGGCCTCCTCCCACGGGCTTAGCCATCTCCACCCTCCTCCACCTCGTCGGCTACCCGGCATCGTTGGTCGTCATCGCCCGGTGGCTGGCCGTGGTGAGGGAGCGGCGATGGGGGTGGTTCGCCGTGCACCAGGCGGCCGTCGCCGCCGTGGCCGGCGGGTGGTGGCTGAAGGGGAACAGGATCGGCGCCGTGGTCAACGGGGCCTGGCTGGCGGTGGCCGGGGCCTGGTTCGCCTTCGGCGGCCGCCGGGGCGGCTGAGCCCCGCGAGGCGCCGCCTCAGTCGTCGTCGGCCGCCTTCAGGGCGCTGCCGATGGCGGGCGGCACGGTCCAGCGCCGAGGCGGGAGGTGGTGCTCGGCGGCCCACGTCACCGTCAGGGGATCGCTGCCGGCGCCTCGCAGGAGCTCGGCCCCCAGGGCGTCGTGGCGCAGGTACCGCTCGATGCTGGGCGTGAGCGAGCGGCGGCCCGCCATCCCGGCCAGCGTGGCCACCACCCGCCCGAGCGGGCCCAGGCCGGCCTCGACCTTCCCCACGTCGTGGAGGAGGGCGGCGGCCAGGACGGGCGCAGGGCTCCCACCCTGCCCCAGCACGTCCTGCACGCGCTGCGCCACGCCCACCGCGTGTCGGCGATCGGCGCCGCTCATCCGGCCCCACAGCTCGAGCTCGGGCCGCGACAGGACCGTGGCCACCCACGCCTCGTCGGCCCTGGTCGGTCCCCCCGACCCCAAGGAGCCGGCGAACCGGCGGGCCAGGTGGGCAGCGGAGCCGAACCTCATACGAGCAGCCGCTCCCACAGGTCGATGGCCGGCCCGAAGACTCGGCTCAGGAGCTCGGGAAGCGCCAGCACCAGGACCAGCAGGACCACCATGGAGTACTGGCGGAGGCGCAGGTAGCCGGGCCACCAGCGGGCGGGCAGGAGCCGCTCGATCACGGCGGAGCCGTCGAGCGGCGGGATGGGGATCAGGTTGAACGCGGCCAGCACCACGTTGATGTAGCCGAGCACGTAGAGCAGCTGATGGGAGAACGGCAGGTCGTCGAAGCTGGTGTACAGCCCGAACACGCCGGCCTCACCGCCGAGGAAGCGAAGCACCAGGGCGGCGGCGACGGCGATGACGATGTTCACGCCCGGGCCCACCAGGCTCACCACGAGCCCGTGATCCCGGGGGTTGCGCAGCTTGCGCGGGTTGACCGGCACGGGCTTGGCGTAGCCGAAGGGGGGCGCTCCGGCGAGCACGAGCATGGCCGGGAGCACGACCGTGCCGAGCGGGTCCACGTGGCGCACCGGGTTGAGGGTGAGGCGCCCGGCGTCCCTGGCCGTGTCGTCGCCGAACACCAGGGCCATGGCGCCGTGGGAAACCTCGTGGAGGATCACGGAGGGGACCAGCGCCAACAGGATCAGCAGGCTCTCGGTCCCGATCACCTCACGGCGCACCAGCAGGTACACGCCGGCTACGCCCAGGGCCAGCAGCACCAACGCCCGCTGGCGGCTCATCGGCTGCTGGGCGCGCACCGGCCTGCCCCGTTCGAGGGTCAGCGCTTGGAGGCGCAGTCGATGCAGAGGCGCGCCGCCGGCATGGCCTCCAACCGGGCCGACTGGATGGGCTTGCCGCAGTTCTCGCAGACTCCGTAGGACCCGTCGGCGAGCTTGGCCAGCGCGTGCTCCACCTCGGCCAGCGCCTCGCGCAGGCTGGCGGCCAGCGCCTCCGCCTCCCCCCGCTCGGCCGTCACCTGGCTGGAGTCGGCGAAGTTGGGGTCGTAGGTCAGACCGCCCTCGTCGCCGAAGCCCAGCTCGCCCAGCCGGTCGTGCAGCTCGTGGCGCTCCTGCTCGAGCAGGGCGCGCGCATCGACGGGAGCGTCATTGGCCATTGGGCGAAGGTTAGTAGCCATTCGGCCTCTGGCTAAACGCGGTGCACCGGGGGCGAGCCGGACGGCTAGGGGAGGCAGTCGAGAGGCTCGGCGCTGTCCATGCCCAGGGCCTCGGCCACGGCGGCGTTGGTCAACCGCCCCCCCACGGTGGTGACGCCCCGGAGCAGGGAACGGTCACGCAGAGCGGCGCCGCGAACGCCGTGCTCGGCCACCTCGAGGACGAAGGGCAGCGTGGCGTTGGTAAGCGCGTAGGTGGAGGTGTGGGGGACGGCGCCCGGCACGTTCCCCACCGCGTAGTGCAGAACGCCGTGCACCTCGTACACCGGATGGCTGTGGGTCGTCTCGTGCGTGGTGGCGATGCACCCGCCCTGGTCGACGGCGATGTCGACGATCACGGCACCGGGCTTCATGGTGCGCACCATCTCCTCCGTCACCACCGTGGGTGTGCGTCCTCCGGGGACCAGGACGGCGCCGATCAGGAGGTCGGCCTCCACCACCGCCCGTTCCACGGCCCCTCGGTTGGAGGCCAGGGTCAGGATCCGGCCCTTGTGGATCTGGTCGACGAAGCGCAGCCGGTCGAGGTCCTTGTCCAGCAGCCAGACCTCTGCCTCCATCCCCTGGGCGATCCAGGCCGCGTTCCAACCGACGTTGCCGGCGCCCAGCACCACCACCCGTGCCGGGCGCACACCGGGGGCGCCGCCGAGGAGGACACCGCGGCCACCGTTCTCCCGCTCGAGGTAGTGCGCCCCGATCTGGGTGGCCATGCGTCCCGCCACCTCGCTCATGGGCGCCAGGAGGGGCAGGGCGGCGTCGTCGGACTGGACGGTCTCGTAGGCGATGGAGATGGTGCCGGCGGCCAGCAGCGCCTTGGCCACCTCGCGGTAGGCGGCCAGGTGAAGGTAGGTGAAGAGCACCTGGTCCTGGCGGAGGTACCGGAGCTCCTCGTCCTGGGGCTCCTTGACCTTGACGACCATCTCGGCGCCCCACGCCTCCTCCGTGGGCACGCACCTGGCGCCAGCGGCGGTGAAGTCGCCGTCGGCGATGGAGGAGGCCTCGCCCGCCCCCGCTTCGACCAGCACGGCGTGGCCGTGGGCCACCAGCTCCCGCACACCGTCCGGGGTGATCGCCACCCGGTTCTCGCCGGTCTTCACCTCCACCGGGACACCGACGATCATGGCCGGAGGCTACCGGTGCCATGATTGGAGAGGTGAGCAGACCGACGCCGGCGGCGGGTGGGTCCGGCGGCGGTCAGCTGGCCGTGGGGAGCGCAGCCCAGGTGCGGCCGCTCGCCTCTCGGTACGCGGCGCTGGGCGTGTTGACGGCGGCCTGCACCCTCCGGCTGCTCCTGGACGGCGACGCCCCGCTGGGATGGCGCCTCGGGCTGCTGGCCGTGGGCTACGTGGCGTTCGGGCTGCTGGTCGCCGGCGAGGTGGTCCGACCCGTCCTCGCCCGCCGGGCCGTGCTGGTCCTGAGCGTGGGGCTCCTGGCCGTGGCGGTGATGGCACCACCCCGCGAGTCGAGGGACCTGGGGCTGTACGCCATGTACGGGCGCATCGTGGCCGAACATCACGACAACCCCTACACGGAGGTGCCGGGCCAGTACCCCGACGACCCCTGGTACGAGAACCTCCACCCGGCCTGGCAACGCAGCACCTCGCTGTACGGCCCGGCCTTCATCGCCGTGTCGGCGGCCGGCATGTGGGTGGCCGGCGAGTCCATCCTCCTCGGCCGGCTGTTCTTCCAGGGCCTCGCCGCCCTGGCCATCCTGGCCGCGGCGCTCGCCGTGGGGCGCCTCACCGGCAGCACGGCCGCCATGGCCATGGTGGGCCTCAACCCCCTGGTGATCATCAGCGTGGTCAACGGTGGCCACAACGACGCCCTGGTCGGCCTGGCCGTGCTCGCCGGCGGGCTGCTGGCGGCCAGGCGGCGCATGGCCCTGGCCGGAGTCGTGCTGGGCCTTGCCGTCCTGGTGAAGGCCACGGCCGGGCTGGCCCTGCTGGGCGTGGCCGCGTGGGTGTGGCGGCGGGAGGGGGTCAGGAGGGCCGTAGCCATCGCCGGCGTGGCCGGCGCGCTGATCGTGGTCGGCTACGTGGCGGCTGGCGGGCGGGCGCCCGTCGAGCGGCTGCAGGACGCCCAACTGGACGTGAGCGGGGCTTCCATCTGGGACGCCCCGCGCCGGCACCTGACCGGCGACCGAGTGGCGGAGGGCGTGCCCTACCGGACGGCCAACCGCCAGGTGAGGTCGGGGATCGCCCGGTGGTCGATGCTGGCCGTGCTCGGGCTGGCCGGCCTCACGCTCGTCCGGCGGGTCCATCGCCTCGTGCCCGCCGTGGCCGCCGGCACGGCCCTGCTGGCCTACCTCCTGCTCGGCGCCTACGTCCTGCCCTGGTACATCGCCTGGGGGCTGCCGGCTCTGGCGCTGGCGTGGCGCTCTGCGCTGGCCTGGGCCACCATCGGGTACGGCGCCCTGCTCCATCTTTCCTACGTGCCCGTCTCGGCCGACCGGTACTTCGCCACCCCCCCACTGGCCACCCTGGAGCGGCTGCAGGTCGGGCTGCGCAGCGTGGGCGTCCCGTTGCTGTGCGTGACGGTTGCCGTGGTGATGGTGGCCGCGTGCCGACGAAGGCCCACCGACCTGGTGGGGCCGGCCTGAGCCCACCCGGCCGAACGCCGCCAGCCGACGCTCGTACCGGGCGCCTCCCGCGTACGATCTCCCGCGACCACTCGCCAGGAGGGACCACAATGCCGAGCAGCATCGAGCGGGAGCAGGTACGGCGCCTGATGGACGAGGGGGCCACCGTGGTGGAGGTCCTCGAGGACGCCCAGTACCGCGCCGCCCACCTGCCGGGGGCCATCCACATCCCGGCGTGGGAGCTCACCGAGGAGCGGGCGCGACAGTTGGACAGGGACCGGCCGATCGTCCTGTACTGCTTCGACACGCTCTGAGACCTCAGCCCGCGGGCAGCGTGGCTGCTCGAGCTGTACGGCTTCGAGGAGGTGTACGACTACGTCGACGGCAAGTCGGACTGGATGGCCTTCGGACTGCCCGTCGAAGGCGAGGACGGCCCCTTCGCAGCCGAGGCGGTCAGCGAGGTGCCGACGTGTCGGCCCGACGAGACCGCGGCCGATGTCGTCGGGCGCCTGCGGGAGGCGGGAGCGCAGCGGGCGGTGGTGGTCAACGAGAAGGACGTCGTCCTCGGACTCGTCCAGATCGACACCCTCGAAGGGGAGGACGCGGCCACCGTCCGTGCCGTGATGAAGGTGTCGCCCAGCACCGTGCGCCCGAGCGTGTTGGTGTCGTCTCTCGTCGAGAGCGGCGACGAGGTGCTGGTCACGACGTCGGACGGGCGGCTGCTTGGCGCCTTCCAGCCCGAGACCGCCGGCGATGACCGATCATCCGAGATGCAGCGGCTGGAACGGGAGTTCCTGGACACCGCCCTCGCCGTCCAGGAGCACTTCGGTGACCGCCAGCCGAGCGAGGCGGAGATCGGCTCGTTCCTGCGCGACCGCCTCATCTCCGAGGGCAAGAGCCCCGAGGAGGCCGACGAGCTCATGGCCGCGATGGACGAGGAACCGAACGGGAGCGGCGGGGACTCCACGGGCTGATCCACCTGGAAACACGAATAGCCGTCACTCGGAAAGCCCAAATCACACCGGTAGAATTCCTTGTGTGACCGAACGTGTGTTTGGTACAACGTCGCCATGAGCGAGGCGGGTGGAGCCAACCGGGACGCCAACCGAGAGGCCGAGCGCCTGGAGGACGAGATGGCCCAGGTGTGCGGGGTGATCAACGCCGCCACCGGCGCCCTGGTGGCCCTGGTGGGGCGGGTGCTCGAGACCGGGGCCTACCAGGGGGCGGGCATCCGCTCGGCTGAGCAGTGGCTGGCCTGGAAGTGCGGGCTGTCGTCGGGGCGGGCGCAGAAGGTGGTGGCCATGGCCCGAAGGCTGGCCCAGTTGCCCGAGCTGCGAGCGGCCCTCGAGGCCGGGGAGGTCTCAGAAGACCAGGTGGCGGTGGCGTGTCGCCACGCCCCCGCCCACGCCGACGCCGAGGTGGCCACCTTGGCCCGGGCGGCCACCGTGGCCCAGCTGGCCCGCACCCTTGGC
>JALYHF010000287.1 GCA_030776745.1 Actinomycetota bacterium
CGACGACTCCGGGGACACGACGACGGCGCTGTCCCCCACCGTCACCGCCGGGCGGGCGGAGACCTCCGGGCCGGCGGGTGGGGTGCTCGACGGCGGGGACCTGGGCGAGGAGTCCGACGCCCAGGCGTTGGCTCGAACCGTCGAGGATGCCCTCGAGGGCGGACCTGCCCGCAGGGGGAGCGCCAGTCGCCCCCAGAGCACCCGAGCGAGCCCGGGCCAGGCCGACTCCGCCGCCGCGCCGGCCGCCATGGAGGACGTCATGGCCTGTGCCGAGGCCGCACGAGGCCTCCTGGGGCCGGATCCCGGCGAGCTGGTCTACACCGCCGCCGTGCGCTACCAGGGCACGCCGGCCGTGGTGCTCGCCTTCCGGGTGGCCCCGGCGGCCCAAGCGGACGACGCCGATGAGCCTCGTCGGGCCCACCGCGTCGTCGTCATGGCTCGGGAGGGGTGCCGTCCCCTGGTGGTGCAGGCTCTCTGAGCTTGGGGCCCGTCACCCACAACAGGGTCACCACCACGCCGATGGCCACCGCCGTCCAGGCCCCGGCGGGTACGCCCTTCCACGGCTCCCCCGACCAGATCCACGCCGCCCACAGCAGCCCGAAGCCGGCCAGGAGGGCGCTGGGCACGGCCACGGCCAGGTCCTGACGGCGCCCGACCGCCACCGCCACCTCCCCCACCACGAGGCCGAACACCGCCCCGGCCACCACCGCCGCCAACCCCCGCAGCTCGTACTCGCCGACGAAGAGCGCTCCCACGGCGGCGGTGGCGGCGGCGGCGGCGAGGCCCAGGAGGGGGCGCAACGGACGAGGTGGGCCCGGGGCGGCGCTACCGGTCTTCTCGCCTGCGTCGACCACCGAGGTCCCTCACCTCTCGACCACGTCGTCCCCGCCCCGTCCCCGCAGCGTAGTGCCGCACTAGTGTGCCCCCATGGCCGAGGCGGGAAGGACGCGCGCGACCCCAGGGAGCGACGGCGCCGACTGGACCGTTCAGGTGGCGGACACCGTCGAGCGCCTGGTCGGTACCATCCGAGACAAGACCGCCGTCCCGCTGACCACGGTGGCGCGGGGCCTGATCTACGGCCTGATCGCCCTGGTGATGGCGATCACCGCCGTGGTGCTGATCGCCATCGGGCTGGTGCGGGCGGTCGACGCCTACCTCCCCGAGGAGGTGTGGTCGGCCCACCTGCTGGTCGGTGGAATGTTCTGCCTGGCCGGCGCGTTCCTCCTCCGCAAGGCCACGACGGCCCAGGGGAAGAGGTAGCCGGTGGACCAGGTCCGCGACGTGATCATCGTGGGCTCCGGCCCCGCCGGGCTCACGGCGGCCATCTACACGGCGCGCGCCAACCTCCGCCCGCTGGTCATCGAGGGCGAGCCGTCGTCCACCACCGACCAGCCCGGTGGCCAGCTGATGCTCACCACCGACGTGGAGAACTACCCCGGCTTCGTCGACGGCGTCCTGGGCCCGGAGCTCATGGCCGGCTTCCGGGCTCAAGCGGCCCGCTTCGGCGCTGAATACCTCACCGCCAAGGTCACCCGCGTGGACTTCTCGGCGCGGCCGTTCGGCGTATGGGTGGGCGAGGACGAGTACCGGGCGAAGGCGGTCATCGTCAGCACCGGGGCCCGCTCCTTGATGCTCGGTCTGGAGAACGAGCGGCGCCTGATCGGCCGAGGACTTTCGACCTGCGCCACCTGTGACGGCTTCTTCTTCGGGGGCAAGGAGATCGCCGTGGTGGGCGGCGGGGACTCGGCCATGGAGGAGGCCACCTTCCTCACCAAGTTCGCCCAGAAGGTCAACGTCATCCACCGCCGCAAGGAGCTCCGGGCCTCCAAGATCATGCAGGACCGGGCCTTCAAGAACGACAAGATCGCCTTCATCTGGGATTCCGTCGTGGTCGACGTGCTCGGTGACTCCTCGCTGACCGGGGCGCGACTGCGCAACGTCGTGACCGGCGAAGAGTCGACCCTCCCCTTGGACGGACTGTTCGTCGCCATCGGGCACGTGCCCAACACCGACCTCTTCAAAGGTCAGCTCGACATGGACGAGAACGGGTACCTGCTTACCGTGGAGGGCTCGACGTTCACCAACGTCGAGGGCGTCTTCGCCTGCGGTGACGTCCAGGACCACGTGTACCGCCAAGCCGTCACCGCCGCCGGCTCGGGCTGCATGGCCGCCATCGACGCCGAGCGCTGGTTGGAGGCCCAACACGACGCGCCGGAGGACATCGTGGAGACGCCGCGCAACTGGTAGGCGAAATACTGCGTCGCTCGCCCGTGTTGGCCAGCCCGCCGAGTGTCACCCCATCCCCAACCCAGGAGGTCGAGCCCAGTGGCCGACAACATCACCGCCCTGACCGACTCGAGCTTCGACGAGGAGATCAAGGGGGCCTCCGAGCCCGTCCTCGTCGACTTCTGGGCGGAGTGGTGCGGCCCGTGCAAGATGATCGTCCCCGTCCTCGAGGAGATCGCCGCCGAGCATCGCGGTCGGATCCGCATCGCCAAGGTCAACGTGGACGAGAACCTCGAGGTCGCTCGGCGCTTCGAGGTGATGAGCATCCCTACCCTGATCCTGTTCAAGGAGGGTGAGCCGCAGCTGCGCCTGGTCGGGGCCAAGGGCAAGAGCCAGCTGCTCCAGGAGCTCCAGGCATTCCTGTAGCCGGGCTGCCGCTTCGCGTCGGCGACCACGGAGAGGCGGTCTCCGACCTCCAGCGGCGCCTGAGCGGCCAGGGCCACGACACCTCGGGGGACCAACCTGGCCACTTCGGCCCCTCCACCGAGGCGGCGGTGCGGGCCTTCCAGGAGAGCCGGGGGCTGCGGGCGGACGGGATCTGCGGCACCCAGACCTGGGCGGCTTTGGTCGAAGCCGGCTACCACCTGGGTGATCGCCTCGTGTACCTGCGCCACCCCATGCTGCGAGGCGACGACGTGGCGACCCTCCAGCGCCTCCTCGGGGCCTTGGGCTTCGACGCCGGACGGGTGGACGGCATCTTCGGCCCGAACACGAAGTCGGCACTCGACGAGTTCCAGCGCAACACCGGCCTCACCGTCGACGGCGTGTGCGGGCCGGCCACCCGACAGACCCTCGAACGCCTCAGCGCCCGGCGGGGGGACCGCGAGCCGGTGGCCGTCGTGCGCGAGGTCGAGAACCTGCGCCGGGCGCCCCGAACCCTGGCCGGCAAGCGGGTGGTCATCGGCGACGGCGGTGGGCTGAACGCGGCGGCGGCGGCAACGGCCCGGGTGCTCACCGAGGCCGGGGCCGTGGCCATGGTGGTCCAGCACCCGGACCAGTCGACCCAGGCGGCCGAAGCCAATGCCGCGGCGGCCGACGTGTACGTCGGCCTCCTCCTGGACGCGGAGGGCGACGGGTGCCGATCGGCCCACTACGCCGGTCACCGCTACGAATCGCCCGGGGGCCGGCGTCTGGCCGAGATGCTGCAGGCGGCCGTGCCCCCCGCGCTGGGCCTGCGCGACGCGGGGGTCCGGGGCATGGCCGTGCCCGTGCTCAAGGAGACCCAGATGCCAGCCGTGCTGTGCGAGCTCGGCCCCGCCCGGGAGGTGGTCCGCCACACGGCCGACCTGGCCGCGGTGCTGGGGCGGGTCCTCTCGAAGTGGGCGGCCTCGCCCTGCGAGGAGCCGTGACCTTGGCCTCCACGGGGCGACCCTCGTGCACAGCCTCGTCCACAACCTGTGGATGACCTCTGGGCTTGCTGTGCTTCGTTTCGGGATCAGTGCCGGCCGGCCTCGGTCATGGCCCGGTAGATCCGCTCCAGGTCCTCGAGCGTGGCGAACTCGACGATGACCCGGCCCTTCTTGGTGCCCATCTCCACCTTTACGCGCGTGTCGAGATGGTTCGAGAGGAGCTCCTCGAGCTCCAACAGCCCCGGGGGCCGCAACCGCCGGCCGGCACCGGCCAGGGCCGCGGGCTTCTGGCCCGAGCCCACCTTGTCGGCCAGCTCGTTGCGGGTGCGCACCGCCTCCTCCACGGCGCGAACCGACAGGCTCTCGGCCACCGCCCTCTTGGCCAGGACCTCCTGGAAGGCCCGGTCCGGCGTCCCGAGTAGCGCCCGGGCGTGGCCCTCGGCCAGCTGGCCCTCGGCGACCAGCCGCTGGATGGTGGGAGGCAGCTGGAAGAGCCGCAGCGTGTTGGTGATCGCTGCTCGACTCTTCCCGACCCGTGTGGCCACGTCCTCGTGGGTGAGCCGGAAGTCCTCGATCAGCTGCTGGTAGGCGGCCGCCTCTTCGAGCGGGTTGAGGTCCTGGCGGTGGAGGTTCTCCACCAGGGCCTGTTCCAGGCTGGCGTCGTCGGCGACCTCGCGGACCAGGGCAGGGATGGTCTGCAGGCCCGCCCGCTTGGCCGCCCGCCACCTGCGCTCACCAGCGACCAGCTCGAAGGTGCCTTCTCCTCCGGGGCGGACCAGGACCGGCTGCAGGACGCCGAGCTCACGGATCGATGCCGCGAGGGAAGCCAGGCTCTCCTCGTCGAAGTGGCGCCTTGGCTGGAAGGAACTGGAACGTACCTGGGCCAACGGCAGCTCCAGCAGCGTCGACCCCTGGTCGAGCACCTCTCGGGGGATCAGAGCGTCGAGGCCTCTACCCAACCCGCTGCGCCGCGCCACCGCTCACCTCCTTGGCCAACTCCCGGTATGCGATCGCTCCCCGGGAGGACGGATCGAACAGCGTGATCGGCTGACCGAACGACGGGGCCTCGGACAGACGGACCGTCCGGGGCACGATGTTGCGGCACACCTTGGCCCCGAAGTGGGCCCGCACCTCCGCCGCCACCTGGTCGGCCAGCTTGGTGCGGGCGTCGTACATGGTGAGGATGATGGTGCTGAGCTCGAGGCGGGGGTTCAGGTTGGCTTGGACGAGGTTCACGTTCCGCAGCAGCTGGCCGAGGCCCTCGAGGGCGTAGTACTCGCACTGGATGGGCACCACGACCTCGGTGGCGGCGGCCAGGCCGTTGACCGTGATGAGGCCGAGGGAAGGAGGACAGTCGATCAGAGCGAAGTCCACGTCCTCCAGCGCCGGCTCCAGCGCCCGGCGTAGCCGCAGCTCCCGACTGAAGGCAGGGACCAGCTCGATCTCGGCGCCGGCCAAGTCGATGGTGGCCGGTGCCACGAACAGGTTGCGCAGGCTGGTCGGTTCGATGCAGTCTTCCAGCGCGGTGTCGTGCAGGAGCACGTCGTAGATCGAGGTCTCCAGGTTGCGCGGGTTGATGCCCAGGCCGGTGGTGGCGTTTCCCTGGGGGTCGAGGTCGATGACCAACGCGCGATAGCCCAGCTCGGCCAGCGAGGCGCCCAGGTTCACCGCCGTCGTGGTCTTGCCCACCCCACCCTTCTGGTTGGCTATGGCCAGCACCCGGGGGAGCGGCCGGATGAACGGGTTGATCACAGATGGTGTCGGCGCCACCTCCGCCGCCACCCCCGTTTCCCCTCCCGATGGGTCTGGGGACGACTCGCCAACGGTGGGCAGGTGCACCACCGGCGACCCTCCACCGCCCGCGCCTGGTCTCGGGTCGTCGCTCACCACCACACTTTGGAGCCGGTGGAGCCGTACCGTCAAGCACCCCTTCATGATCCACGTGAAACACAGGAGCCAGGTGGGTTGCCTCTTCGCCCCCAACGCGTTCCACGTGAAGCGCTCAGAACAGCGGACGCTTGGCCGGCACCCCGCTTCTCCGGGGGAAGGCTGGAGGGCAAGGCCGCTCCTGACGCAGGACTTGGAACCGGGCGAAGGCCTGCTCCAGCCGGCCCGAGGGCCGAAGCCCCAGCTCGGCCAACGGCTCGGCCGGCCACCGCTTCTCGTCGTCCTCTGGTGGCTCCGAGACCACCAGACGGCCACCGACCCGCAGCAAAGGCGCCGCGCACTCGGCGGTGACGGCCGGCGGGCCGAAACCCCGGGCCGTGACCACGTCGGCGCCCCCGCGCCGGAGCGGGTCTCGTCCCACGTCTTCGGCTCGTGCCCGCACGACGCTCACCCGCGAGGACCATCCCAACAACCGCACCACTCGGTCGAGGAAGGCGGTGCGCCGCTCGTTGCTGTCCAGGAGCGTGAGCTCCGCGTCGGGCCAGGCCTGGGCCAACACCAGGCCGGGGATCCCGGCTCCGCTCCCCAGGTCGACCACCCGTCGAGGGCGCTCGTGCCCGACCGCTTGGATGAACCCTCGGGCATGCTCGACATGTCCCTCCACTGGCCCAGGGCCGAGGAAGCCGAGCCGGCGCCCCTCCTCGAGGACCTGGCCCAGGCTGGGCCGCTCCACGGTCGCCGCCCCGCCGGCCCGAGACTCGCCCGCTCAGCTGGGCTCGATCACCACCCGGCGGCTCGGTTCCTCCCCCTCGGAGGTGGTCGAGACGCCGTCGATCTCGTTGACGGTGTCGTGCACGACCTTGCGGTCGGCCGCGTTCATCGGCTCCATTGCCTTGCGGACGCCGCTCTCCTTCACCTGGGCCGCGATCTCGTGGGTGAACCGGGCCAGCGCCACCTTGCGCTTCTCGCGGTAGCCACCGACGTCGACCAGTATCCGCCCGTTCCGCCCGCCCGTCTGGCGCTGCACCACGGTTCGGGTCACCTCCTGCAGCGCTCCCAGCGTCGCTCCCCGAGGGCCGATCAGCAATCCCAGGTCATCGCCCTGGACCGCCAGCTCCACGGTCTCCTCGTCGACGTCGCGCACCTCGACCGTGCCGGTGGCGCCGAAGGCCCCGAGCAACCCGTCCAGGAACGCGCGGCCCACCTCCGCCTGGTCGCTCAGGGGTACGTCGTGCTCCATGCCGGCTCCTTGTCTGTCTGCGCTGCCTGCCTCCGCTGCCATCTCGGGCGCACCCGACGGTGCCGGGGCCCCAGCCGGCGCGGCGCGGGTCTCGTCGCCCGGCGCCCCCCGCTCCTCGCTCCGCCGCTTCCGCCGGTCACGGCGCTCCTCCTTGGGGCGGGGCCGGGTTGGGCGGACGCGTGCCCGCACCCGGGCCTCGCCTCGCAGCCTCCCGAACAGGCCGGTCTTGGGCTCCTCGACGACCGTGAACTCGGCGTCTTGCTCGTCCACGCCTAGCTCGTCGAGGGCCGCCTCCTTGGCCTCCTCGACGCTTCGCCCGGTCGTCTCGACCCATTCCATTTGTCTCAGCGGCCCTTCTTGTTGCGGCGCTTCTGCTTGGCTCTGGCGGTGTTGGCCTTGCCCTTCGGCGAACCGCCCTTCGCGGAACCGCCCTTCGCCGAAGCGGCCTTGGGCTTGGGCCCACTGCCGTTGCCGCCGCTGGCCTTGTTCCCGTCGCCCTTGGGGACCACCGGCTTGCCCTTGACCTCCATCACCTTGGTCTCGACCTGCGTGGTCCGTTCCTTCGCGTGAGCGGCCAAGGTGGGGTCGAAGCGGTACATGGCCCCCTGCTGGGCGATGCGGAACAAGCCCGAGACCAGGAAGTACACGTTGACACCGGCGGCGATGGACAGCGAGATCACCCCGAAGACGGCCGGCATGACCTTGGTCATCATCTGCATCTGCGGATTGGCCGCCGCCTGCGGGTTGCGCTTGGTCATCTGCTTGCTCTGGTAGTACTGCACGAAGACCACCAGGGCGACCACCACGAAGAACGGCAGCGCGGCGCCGAACGACGCGTGCTTCTCCGTGGCAGTTCGAGCGAGGTCCACCCCGAAGGAGACCATCTTCCCACCGCTTTCTACCAGATCCTGGTAAAGACGGGTGGACTCGTCGAGGTACTTCGGCTCGAAGCCGCCCTCCGAGCCCTTGTGGGTCAGGCCTCTGATGACCTGGTACATCACCAGGAACACCGGCATCTGCAGGATCATGGGCAAACAGCCCGCCGCCGGGTTGACCTTGTGCTCCTTGTACAGGGCCATCATCTCTTCGTTCAGCTTGGGGCGGTCGCCCTTGTGCTTTTGTTGCAGCCGCTTCATCTCGGGCTGCAGCTTCTGCATGGCCAGCATCGACCTGGTGCTCTTGATGGTGAGCGGCGACAGCGCCAGCATCACCGTCAGCGTCAACAGGGCGATGGCCACGGCGTAGTTGGGGATCAACCCGTAGAAGAACGCCAGCAGGCCGGCAAGCAACTGGAACATCGACTACCTCATTCCGGGACGGGGTCGGAGCCGGCGCCGCCCCAGGGGTGGCACCGGCCGATGCGGCGGACCGTCATCCACGCCCCTCGCCCCGCTCCGTGGCGCTCGATCGCCTCCAGGGCATACGACGAACAGGTGGGCCAGTATCGGCAGGGCGACGGCCGGCCGGCACGTGCCAGCTGGTAGAGCCGGATGGGAAGGGCGAGGCCGCGCCCGAGGGTGGTCACCGGTCGTCTCGTGCCAGTTCGTGCAGGGCCTGTGACACCATCGCCTTCAGTTCTCCAAACGACAGGGAGGCTGCCTCACCGGCCGCCCCCACGAGATAGGCGCCCGGTCCGAGGTGGCCGCCCAGCTCCCAGATGATGGCGCGCAGCCGGCGGCGAAGCCGGTTGCGCTCGACGGCCCCACCCACCCTTCGCCCGACGACATAGGCCACCTGGGGAGGATCGGTGGGGACGGTTTCCACGAAGGTTACCGTGATCGGGCCCCGGCGCACCCGTCGCGAAGACCGCCGGAGGGCGGCCAGGGTGGCGCGGTCGCGCACCCGCCAGATCAAGCCGACAGGCGGTGCCTTCCCTTCCGTCGACGAGCCTTGACGATGGCCCGCCCGGCCCGGGTCGACATCCGGTGACGAAACCCGTGGTTCTTGGCCCGCTTGCGGGTGTTCGGTTGAAAGGTTCGCTTCACCATCGCTCCTGTCGTCCCCTGCCCGGGCCTCCAGAACGGTCAGGCTAGAGGCGCCATCCCGGCCGTCACAACTCGGTCCCGACATCTGCGCAGGTCACGCCTCTTTTCCGCTCCGCCCCTCGCACCACCCCCCGAGCGCGGTGTACCGTGCCCAGCCCTGGCGGGATAACGGGCACCGTCCGGCGGCTCCTCTTCCCCGGGGCTGGGCTTTGCGCTCGCCATGGGCCAGGCCCGTCCGGGCCTTCCGTTATCCACAGTTGTGGAGCATCTTGTGGACGGTAGCAACGACGGGGAGGCGCAGGGCTCGTGACGAGCGCAGAGCGGTTGTGGATGGTCTGTGCCGACGTCCTGCGCAACCAGGTCCCGGCGGCGGCGTGGAAGAGCACCTTCGACGCCGTGGAGCCGGCGTGGGACGGCGGGGAGGGGCTCGTGCTCACGGTGCCGAGCTCGTTGGTGCGGGATCGCATCGAGAGCCGCTACCTGCCTCTGCTCACCGACGCCCTGGCCGAGGTCAACGGGGCCACGCTCCTCGTGCGGCTCGAGGTCCGACCGGGTGCCCCCGACGAGGACGAAGTGGCCCCAGAGGAGCTCCTCGCCGTGGCGGATCCGGACGCCGCCCTGGCGGCGGCGCCCGCCCTGAACATCGAGTCGGCGTCGTCAGCACGCACCCGGGAGGTGCCCCTCAACCCGCGCTTTACCTTCGACGCCTTCGTGATCGGGGACTCCAACCGCTTCGCCCACGCCGCCGCACGGGCGGTGGCGGAGACCCCGGGCACCTCCGCCTACAACCCGTTGTTCATCCATGGCCATTCGGGCCTCGGGAAGACCCACCTGCTGCACGCCATCGGCAACTACGTGCGTGACAACTTCCGTGACCGCCAGGTCCTGTACGTGTCGACCGAGACCTTCTTGAACGAGTTCATCGACGCCATCCGCACCAGGACCACGCTGGCCTTCCAACGCCGCTACCGTCAATGCGACGTCCTCCTCGTCGACGACATCCAGTTCATGGAGAACAAGGAGAAGTCCAAGGAGGAGTTCTTCCACACCTTCAACGACCTGTACGGAGCCTCTCGACAGATCGTGATCACCTCGGACCGTCCCCCCAGCTCGTTCCCCGCCTTCGAGGACCGCCTGCGCAGCCGCTTCCTCATGGGCGTGACCACCGACGTGCAGCCACCGGAGCTCGAGACCCGCCTCGCCATCGTGCGGACCAAGGCCGAAGCGCTGGGAGCGCGGGTGCCCGACGACGTCCTGGAGCTGATCGCCACCCACGTCAAGGACAACATTCGCGAGCTCGAGGGTGCCCTCCACCGGGTGATCGCCCACGGCCGCTTCAACCCGGACGCACCCCTCACCCGGGTGCTGGCCGAGGAGGTCCTCTCCGACCTCCTGGCCAGGGACCAACCGAGCCCCATTACCCCCACCGTGATCCTCGACGCCACCAGCGAGCTGTTCGGGTTCACGCGCGAGGAGCTGTGCGGCCCGAGCCGGCGCCGTCCGCTCGTCACCGCCCGCCAGGTCAGCATGTACGTGTTCCGCGAGCTGACCGACTTCAGCTATCCAGCCATCGCCCGAGAGTTCGGCGGCCGAGACCACACCACGGTCATCCATGCCGTCGACAAGATCTCCACCTTGATGAAGGAGCGACGCCAGCTCTACGACCAGGTCACCGAGCTGGTGCGCCGGGTCCGAGGCCGGGGATGAGCTTGTGTCGGCACCTTGTCATTTCGGAGGACAAAGCGTCGGTGGTCCACGGGCATGCTCTCGACCCGTCACACCCCTGTGGGATCCTGGGGACGATGCCCTCGGCGTAACGCGCTTCTCACCTGCGGAGATGGCCCGTCGTCCACAATCCCCACGCCCTACTGCGACTGCGACCTACATCTTTCTCGAACGAAGGAACAGAACCGGTGAAGCTTCGCTGTGAACGCGACACCCTCGTAGAGGCCTTCACGACCGCCGGACGAGCGGTGGCCAGCCGGGGCGGGGCTCTCCCCGTGCTGTCGGGCCTGCGCCTCGAGGTCACCGGCGACCAGCTGCACTTGGCCGGCTCGGACCTCGACCTCACCATCCAGGTAGACGTGGTGGTCGCCGGGAGCGGCGACGGGGCGTGCGTGATGCCGGCTCGCACGGCGACGGAGATCCTGCGGGCCTTGGAGCCGGGTGCCGTCACCCTCGAGGCCGACGAGGACGACGTGCGCATCACGTCCGGCCGGTACCACTCCGCGCTGCGGATGTTGCCGGTGGGGGACTTCCCTCGTCTGCCCTTTGCCGCCACCGAGGCGATCGAGGGCGAGTCCGTCACCTTGGCGGGCACGGAGTTCGCCGAGGCCCTGCGCCAGGTGGTGCGGGCGGCGTCCTCCGACGACGCTCGGCCCATCCTCACCGGCGTGTTGATGACGGCCGAGGAGAGCCGGCTGCGCTTCGTCGCCACGGACTCCTATCGCCTGGCGGTACGGGACCTGCCGGGCACCAACGTCCTGCGCGAGGGCCAGAAGGTTCTGGTCCCCTCCAAGGCCCTCGTCGAGTTGCAGCGGCTTTTGTCCTCGGGTGAGCAGGTGACCTTGCGCCTGGGCGAGCACGACGCCACCTTCGAGGTGGCGGGCGTTCGCCTCACCACCCGCCTCATCGAAGGGGAGTTCCCCAACTACCGCCAGCTGATCCCGTCGGCTTACCCGAATCGCCTCATCGTGGCCAAGGACGCCTTGTTGTTCGCCCTTCGGCGGGTGAAGCTGCTGGTCCGGGACAACACCACGCCGGTTCGCATCGCCCTGCGCTCGGACGTGATCGAGCTCACCGTGGTCACCAACGAGGTGGGCCAGGCCTCCGAGGAGGTCGACGCCAAGTACGAGGGCACGGAGATGACGGTCGCCTTCAACCCGGCGTACCTCATCGACGGCGTGGAGGCGATCTCCGGCGACGAGGTCCTCCTCGAGACCATCGACGCCCTACGCCCCGCTGTCGTGCGCGCCACCGAGGGGGACGAGTACCTCTACCTCCTCATGCCCGTGCGCGTGTCGTGAGCTTTCCGGGCCATGAGGATCAACCGGCTCTGGCTCACCGACTTCCGGAACTACGCGTCGGCTGAGCTGACGCCGTCTCCTTCCGGCCTGACGGTGGTGGTCGGGGCCAACGGGGAGGGCAAGACGAACCTCCTGGAGGCGGCCGGGTACCTCGCCACCCTGGCCTCGTTCCGCGCCGTCCCGGCCGAGGCCCTGGTCCGAACGGGATGCCACCAGGCGGTGGTGCGGGCCGAGGCAGAGCGGGCCGGGAGGGCGCTGCTGTTGGAGGCGGAGATCACCGCCAGCGGGCGGCCTCGCGTGCTGGTGAACCGCCAGCCCCTTCGCCGTACACGCGACCTGCTCGGGTCCCTTCGCGTGAGCGTGTTCTCACCGGACGACCTGGCCCTGGTGAAGGGCGGGCCCGGCGAGCGCCGCCGCCTGCTCGACGACACGCTGGTCGCTCTCCATCCCCGCCACGACGGCCTGCGCAGCGAGGTGGAGCGCGTCCTGCGGCAGCGCAACGCCCTCTTGAAGCAGGCCCGCGGCGGGTCGGGCGGCGACGTGGCCCCCACCCTCGACGTCTGGGACGCCAAGCTGGCGGCGGCCGGCGAAGCGCTGACGGCGGCGCGGGAGGATCTGGTGGCGGCCATGGAGCCCGAGGTGGCCAAGGCCTACGACCAGGTGGCCCACACCGCCTCGGCCGTCGCCCTGGCGTACCACCGCTCGTGGGCGGGCCGTCTGGCCGACGCCCTGGCCGAGGCGCGCCCCGACGACCTGCGCCGGGGCCTGACCACCGTGGGCCCCCACCGCGACGACGTCCTCCTCTCCATTGCCGCCATGCCGGCCCGCAGCCACGCCTCGCAGGGCGAACAGCGTTCCTTGGCCCTGGCCTTGCGCCTGGGCGCCCACGCCGTCGTCACCGAGGCCACCGGCACCCCCCCCGTGCTGTTGCTCGACGACGTGTTCTCCGAGCTCGACGCCGCCCGGCGCGCCGCGCTGGTGGCTCACCTCCCGGCCGGCCAGGCCATCCTCACCACTGCGGGTGACGTGCCCCCCGAGACGCGCCCGCAGCTGACGGTCCGGGTGCACGACGGCAGGATCCTGTGAGCACGTCAGGCGTGCTCACCGATGGGAACAGCGCCATGGCTCATGGCAGGGCCATCCGAAGGAGGGCCCGTACATGACGTGGCGGCCGCTTCCCGGTGACGCCGTGGGCCAGCCTCGCCGCCTGGGTGCGTCGCTCGACGGGGTGGTGCGTTCCCTCGGTGGGCCAGGCGCGCAGGCCCTCGTGGCCCTGTTCGCCCGCTGGGCCGAGATCGCCGGGCCCGCCGCCGCCCACTGCCGGCCGGTGGGGATGGCCGGAACCACGCTGGTCGTGGCCGTCGACGAACCGGCCCGGGCCACCGATCTTCGCTATCGCGGTGCCGAGCTCCTCGCCCGGGTCAGCGAGGTCGTTGGCCCCGGTGTGGCGGAGCGCCTGGAGGTGCGGGTGCGCCCTTCGCCATGATGGGCCGTTGTCACCCCCTGGTGCTAAACTGACATTGTTGCAATTCCGGTCCTGACCAGCACTTTTGCGCCTGGAATGCCGAGTTCCCGAACCAGCGAAAGGTCGCGCCTGTGGCGATGAGAGCACCCTCGGCCGGTGGGTCACCCAAACCAGCCGTCCCGTCCTACGGTGCCAAGGACATCACGGTCCTCGAGGGCCTCGAGCCAGTCCGCAAACGCCCGGGCATGTACATCGGCTCCACGGGCCCCAGCGGGTTGCACCACCTCATCTGGGAAGTGGTGGACAACTCCGTGGACGAGGCCATGGCCGGCCACTGCACCCGCATCGACGTCACCCTCCTGGCCGACGGCGGCTGCCGGGTAGCCGACGACGGGCGAGGTATCCCGGTGGACCCGCACCCGCAGTACAAGAACAAGTCGGGCGTCGAGGTGGCGCTCACGCTCCTGCACGCCGGAGGCAAGTTCGGCGGCGGGGGCTACAAGGTGTCCGGCGGTCTGCACGGCGTGGGTGTCTCGGTGGTGAACGCCCTGTCGAGCCGCCTCGTCGTCGAGGTCGACCGCGACGGGCATCGCCACCGGGTGGAGTTCGCCAAGGGTGGCAAGCTCCAGGGGAAGCTGGAGGTGATCGGCAAGGCCCCGCGCGGGCGGACCGGCACCAGGGTCACGTTCTGGCCCGACCCCGCCATCTTCGACGAGGTGGAGTTCCGGGGTCAGACCATCCTCGAGCGCCTCCAGATGATGGCGTTCCTCAACAAGGGCCTGGAGATCCGCTTCTCGGACGAGCGCCCCGGCCACGAGCAGGAGATCGCCTACAAGTACAACGGCGGCATCGTGGACTTCGTCCGCCACCTGAACACCGCCAAGGAGGCGTTGTTCAAGAAGGTCGCCTACTTCCAGCAGTCCGAGCCGACCCAGGAGGTCGAAGCCGCCCTTCAGTGGAACACGGGCTTTCACGAGGGCATCCACTCCTTCGCCAACGGCATCTCCACCGCAGAAGGCGGCATGCACGAGGAGGGCTTCAAGAAGGCCCTCACCAACGTGGTCAACAAGTACGCCCGGGCCAAGGGGCTCCTCAAGGAGAAGGACGACAACCTCCAGGGCGAGGACATCCGGGAGGGGCTCACGGCCATCATCGCCGTGCGCCTGCAGGACCCGCAGTTCGAGGGCCAGACCAAGGCCAAGCTGGGCAACGTGTCCATGCGCTCCTTGGTGGAGCGCGCCACCAACGAGAAGCTGGCCGAGTGGCTGGAGGAGCACCCGGGCGAGGCCCGCCAGGTGGTGCAGAAGGGCGTCCAGGCGGCCCGGGCCCGCTCCGCCGCCCGCCAGGCCCGTGACCTCATCCGCCGGAAGTCGGCCCTGGAGGGGGCCGGGATGCCGGGCAAGCTGCGGGACTGCTCCTCGCGCAACGCCAGGGAGACCGAGCTGTTCATCGTGGAGGGCGACTCGGCCGGAGGCTCCGCCGTGCAGGCCCGCAACCCCGAGTTCCAGGCCGTCCTGCCCATCCGGGGCAAGATCCTCAACGTCGAGCGGGCCCGCGTGGACAGGATGCTCAAGAACAACGAGATCCAGGCCCTCACGGCCGCCATCGGCGCCGGGGTGGGGGAGGAGTTCGACGTCACCAAGATCCGCTACGGCAAGGTCATCGCCATGTGTGACGCCGATGTGGACGGCAGCCACATCCGCACGCTGCTGCTCACCTTCTTCTTCCGCCAGATGAAGGAGCTGGTCGAACAGGGCCACGTCTTCATCGCCCAGCCACCTCTGTACTCCACGGTGGTGGGCAAGGAGAAGCGGTACCTGAAGGACGATGCCGCCAAGGCCCGGTTCCTCCAGGAGCACCCCGGGCACAAGTCGGAGTTCAACCGGCTCAAGGGCCTGGGCGAGATGGACTTCGAGGAGCTGGGCGACACCACCATGGACCCGGCCCGGCGCACGCTGCTGCAGGTCTCCGCCGATCAGGCCGCCATCGCCGACGACGTGTTCTCCGTCCTCATGGGCGAGGACGTCGAGCAGCGCAAGCACTTCATCCAGACCAACGCCAAGGACGTGAGGTTCCTCGACATATGAGCGACCTCACCCTTGGCGGCGGAGAGGAGGGCCCCGGCGGCACCACCTTCGGCTCCATCGAGCCGATCGAGATCCAGGAGGAGATGGAGCGCTCCTTCTTGGACTACGCCATGTCGGTCATCGTGCAACGGGCCCTGCCCGATGCCCGTGACGGCCTCAAGCCCGTGCACCGGAGGATCCTCTACGCCATGCACGACCTCGGGGTCCGCCCGGACCGTCCCCACATGAAGTGTGCCCGGGTGGTGGGCGACGTCACCGGCAAGTACCACCCCCACGGCGAGGACGCTGCCTACGACGCGCTGGTCCGCATGGCCCAGGACTTCAGCCTGCGCCACCCCTTGGTGGACGGTCACGGGAACTTCGGCACCCCCGACGACCCACCCGCCGCCCGGCGCTACACCGAGTGCCGCCTGGCCCCGCTGGCCCTGCAGATGCTGGCCAGCATCGACGAGGACACCGTCGACTTCGTGGACAACTACTCGGCCGAGTTCACCGAGCCGACGGTCCTGCCCGCCCGCTTCCCCAACCTGCTGGTGAACGGCAGCCAGGGCATCGCCGTGGGCATGGCCACCAACATCCCCCCCCACAACCTGGGCGAGGTCATCGACGCCACGGTCCACCTCATCGGCCACCCCGAAGCCACCCCCGACGACCTCATGGCCTTCGTGAAGGGGCCCGACTTCCCCACCGGCGCCCTCATCCTCGGTCGGGCCGGGATCCTCGACGCCTACCGCAGCGGTCGGGGGTCCGTCCGCATGCGGGCCAAGGCAGACATCGAGGAGAACAAGCGGGGCACCTTCATCGTGGTCACCGAGATCCCGTACCAGACCTCGGTGGGCACCATCGCCGTCAAGATCGACGAGCTGGTGAAGGCGCGAGAGCTGGAAGGCATCGCCGACGTCAACGACGAGTCGGCCAAGAACAGGACCCGGCTGGTGGTGAAGCTCAAGCGCGACGCCAACGCCCACGTGGTCCTCAACAACCTGTACAAGCACACCCCGATGCAGACCAGCTTCGGCGTGAACATGGTGGCGCTGGTCGACGGCGTCCCCCGCACGCTCAACCTGGCCCAGGCTCTGACCGCCTACGTCGACCACCAGGTCGAGGTGATCACCCGCCGCTCTCGCTTCCGTCTCAAGAAGGCTCGCGACCGGGCCCACATCGTCGAGGGACTGCTCAAGGCGCTCGACATGATCGACGCCATCATCGCCCTCATCCGGGCCTCGGCCGACCGCAACGCCGCCCGCGACGGGTTGATGGCGGCCCCCTTCGAGTTCAGCGAGGTCCAGGCCAACCACATCCTCGACATGACCCTCGATCGCCTCACCCGGCTGGGGCGCAGCAAGCTGGAGGAGGAGCTGGCAAAGCTGCGCGAGACCATCGCCGCGCTCGAGGCCATCCTGGCCGACCCGGTGCAGCTCCGCGGCGTCATCAAGACGGAGCTGGGAGAGGTGCGCGAGAAGTTCGCCGCCCCCCGCCGAGCCCAGATCACCTTCGACCCCGGAGAGCTGGGCACCGAGGACCTCATCGACGACGAGGAGCTCGTGGTCACCATGACCAAGGCGGGCTACATCAAGACGGTGGCCGCCGCCGCCTTCCGCCCCCAGGGCCGGGGTGGGCGGGGCGTGCAGGGGGCACGCCTGAAAGAGGAGGACCTGGTCACCGCCATCATCCACACCACGGCCCACGCCTACTTGTTGTTCTTCTCCAACCGTGGAAAGGTCTACCGGCTCAAGGCCCATGAGGTGCCCATGAAGGAGCGCACGGCACGGGGCACCGCCATCGTGAACCTGCTTCCCCTCGAGAACAACGAGCGGATACAGGCCATCATCCACACCCGCGACTTCAACGACGATCGCTTCTTGTTCTTCGCCACCAAGCTGGGACAGGTGAAGAAGACCGGGTTCTCCGAGTACGACAAGTCCCGCAGGGACGGCTTCATCGCCATCAACCTGAAGGACGGCGACGAGCTGGTGCGGGTCATCCAGACGGGGGGCGGCGAAGACATCTTCATGGTGTCCCGCCTCGGCACCACCATCCGGTTCTCGGAGTCCGAGGTCCGCCCCACCGGGCGCGCCGCCCAGGGCGTGATCGGCATGCGCCTGCGCCACGGCGACGAGGTCGTCTCCTGTGACGTGGCCAGGGACGACGCCAGCATCCTCATGGTCACCGACGCCGGCTACGGCAAGCGGACCCAGCTCGACCGGTTCCCCCGCAAGGGGCGGGGCACCATGGGGGTGAAGGGCATCAGGCTGACGGCCCGGCGGGGCTACGTGGTGGCCGCCTTCATGGTTGGTCTCGACGACCACATCGTGCTCATCACCTCGGCGGGGGTCACCATCCGCCTGCCGGTCCGAGCCATCGCCTCCCAGGGGCGCGACGCCACCGGCGTGCGTATCATGAACCTCGACGCTGGCCAGACGGTGGCGTCGGTGGCGCCCATCCTGGCCGTGGACGAGGCCGAGGGCTAGCCCCACTTCGCGGCCCACGCCGCCGCACTTCCCCCTCCCACGTCGAACGGACACGAACGGGAGGACGATGAGCAAGCTGGTGGACGAGCGCGGCCAGGTGCTGCCCCTGGTCGCGGTGCTGATGGTGGTGACGGGGATGGCCTGCCTGGCCCTGGGGCGGCTCGGGGGGGTGG
>JALYHF010000288.1 GCA_030776745.1 Actinomycetota bacterium
GGCCGCCGCCGAGCAGCCCCGGCGGGCCGAGCTGCGGCTCCCCCCGGCGGCGGCCCTGGCCCTGGTGTCGGGCCAGGAGGCGGCCGCCTTCGTGGCCGGCCTGCCGTCGTCGGTGGAGGTCCTCGCCTCGGGAGAGGGCCGGTGGTTGGTCCGCGCCCCGGATCACCGCGCCCTCTGCGACGCCCTGGCCTCGGTCCGCCGCCCGGCTGGTCGCCTGCGCGTCGAGGTCGACCCCCTGCGGGTCTGAACCCGTCCGGTAGCCTCGGTCCCGATGGCGATCCACCCCATCCGCGTCCACGGCGACCCGGTGCTCAAGCAGCGCACGGTCGAGGTCGGGCGCATCGACGGCGCGCTGGTGCGCTTGGCCGACGACATGGTGGAGACCATGTACGCCGCACCCGGGGTCGGGCTGGCCGCCAACCAGATCGGCGTGCAGAAGCGCCTGTTCGTGTACGACATCGGCGAGGGGCCCCGAGTCGTGATCAACCCGGTGCTGAGCCAGCACCGGGACAGTTGGCTCTACGACGAGGGGTGCCTCTCCGTGCCCCAGCTCTTCTGGCCCATCGAACGCCCCAAGCAGGTCCATCTCAGCGGCGTGGACCTCGAGGGCAAGGAGCTGTCCATCGACGCCGACGAGATGTTGGCTCGGGTGTTCCTCCACGAGTGCGACCACCTCGACGGCATCCTCTTGCTCGAGCGGTTGGACCCGGACCAGAAGAAGGAGGCCCTGCGCACGCTCCGGACCCGGGCTCTGGATCTCGAGACCCGCTGAGGGCTCCCTGCGACTGGCCTACCTCGGTACCCCGGCGGCCGCCGTCCCGCCGCTGCAGGCGCTGGTCGCCGACGGGCACGACGTGGCCGTCGTCGTCAGCCAACCCGACCGGCGGCGGGGGCGGGGCGGGGCCCTGGTCCCGAGCCCGGTGAAGGCGGCCGCGCTCGAGGCCGGCATCCCCGTCACCGAGCGCGTCGACGACGTGGTGGACGCCGGCGTCGAGCTTGGTGTCGTGGTGGCCTTCGGCCGGCTCATCAAGCCCCACGTGCTCGAACGCGTGCCCATGGTCAACCTCCACTTCTCCCTGCTGCCCCGCTGGCGGGGCGCGGCGCCGGTGGAGCGGGCCATCCTGGCGGGGGACAGCGAGACGGGGGTGTGCCTGATGGCCCTCGAGGCCGGCCTCGACACCGGTCCGGTCTACCGCCGCCAGCGGGTGGCCATCGGACCCGAGGAGACGGCCGACGAGCTGCGGGCCCGCCTGGTGGAGGTGGGCACCGAGCTGTTGGTCCAGGGCCTGCGCACCGGGCTCGGCCAGCCCGTCGCTCAGGAGGGAGAGCCCACCTACGCGGCCAAGATCGAGCCGTCCGAGCTGCGCCTCGAATGGTCCCGTCCGGCCCATGAGCTGCACCGGGTCGTGCGCCTGGGCCGGGCTTGGACCACCTTCCGCGGCCGGCGCCTCCGGGTCCTGGGGGCCTCGCCGGTCGGCACCGGTCCGGCTCCGGGCACGCTCGACGGCCTCGTGGTGGGCACCGGTGACGGCCGGGGGCTGGCGCTGGTGGAGGTGCAGCCGGAAGGGAAGGGACCGCTCACGGCATCGGCCTGGCGCCACGGCGCTCGCCCCGAACCCGGCGAGCGGTTGGGCGAGTGAGGCGATGACGGCGGCCAGCGGCGTGGAGCAGGGGGGGGCGGCGGCGGCCACGGCCAGGGGTGTCGCCCTCCAGGCCCTGCTCCGCATCGAGGAAGGGGCCTACGCCAACCTCGTCCTTCCCCCGTTGCTGGCCGGCACCGGCCTGGACGCCCGCGACCGGGGCTTCGCCACCGAGCTGGTCTACGGGGCCACCCGGATGCGCCGGGCTTGTGACTGGCTGGTGGACCGCTTCGTCGACCGCCCCCTCGACGCCGACGTCCGGGCCCTGCTCCGCCTGGGCGCCTACCAGCTGGCCTTCCTGGGCACGCCTCCCCACGCCGCCGTGTCGGCCACGGTGGCAGAGGCACCCCGGCGGTCGGCCGGCCTGGTCAACGCGGTGCTGCGCAAGGTGGCAGCCGACCCGGCCCCGCGATGGCCCGACCCCGTCACCCGGCTCAGCTACCCGGACTGGGTCGTGCGCCGCCTGGCCGCCGACCTCGGACCGGAGGCCGCCGAGGCCGCGCTGGCCCGGATGAACGTGGCCCCGCCGGTGTCGGCCCGCGAGGACGGCTACGTCCAGGACGAGGCATCGCAATGGGTGGCGGCCTACGTCGGCGTGGCCCAAGGTGAGAAGGTGGCCGACGTGTGCGCGGGGCCCGGCGGGAAGGCCACGGCCATGGCCGCCGCGGGGGCGTCCCTCGTGGTCGCGGCGGACAGCCAGGAGCACCGCAGCCACCTGGTCGCCGCCAACGCCCGCCGCCTCGGCCAGCCCCAGGTGGCCGTCGTCGTGGCCGACGGCCGTCGCCCGCCACTGCGCCCGGCATCGATGGACCGGGTGCTGGTGGACGCCCCCTGCAGCGGCCTGGGCGTCCTGCGGCGACGACCCGACGCCCGCTGGCGGGTCGAGCCGGGTGACGTGGACCGCCTGGCCCGCCTGCAGCAGGAGCTGGTCGCTGCCGCCGCCGATCTGGCCCGCCCCGGGGGGACGGTGGTGTACAGCGTGTGCACGCTGACGCTGGCCGAGACGGCGGACATCGACCGGTGGCTGGCCTCCTCCCGCCCCGATCTGGAGGCGCTCCCGCCGCCGGGCCCACCGTGGCAACCGCTGGCGCGGGGTGCCCGGCTCCTGCCCCAGGACGCCGGCACGGACGGGATGTACGTGCTCGGCCTCCGCCGGGCGGGCCGATAGGGTCGCCTCCGTGGAGCTGCGGGCCAAGGTCCTCGTCGTCTCCGACGGTGTGGCGTCCGGCGCCAGGGAGGACCGGTCGGGACCGGCCCTGGTGAGGACCTTCCTCGGCGCCGGTTTCGCCGTCGAGGAGCACCGGGCGGTCGGCGACGGGACCGAGGCGGTCACCACCGCGCTGCGGGAGCTGACCGAGGACTTCACCGGGGTCGTCGCCACCACGGGCGGCACCGGCTTCGCGCCGAGGGACCTCACGCCGGAGGGCACCCGGGCCGCCCTGGACCGGGAGGCCCCGGGGCTGGCCGAAGCCATGCGCCTCACCAGCCCGCTCGGGCGGTTGTCGCGCGCCGTGGCCGGGACGATGGGGAGCTGCATCGTGGTCAACACGCCCGGCTCCCCCAGTGGAGCGGTGGAGTGCCTGGAGGCCGTCCTCGACGTGCTGCCCCACGCCCTGGCCCTGCTGGCCGAGCAGCCCACGCAGCACTGAGCGAGACGATGGTGAGCGACGAGGCGGCCATGCGGCGGGCGGTCGAGCTGGCCGGCGCCGTCCGGGCCGTCGCCTCGCCCAACCCGTGGGTGGGCTGCGTCGTCGTCACACCCGAGGGCCAGGTCTTCGAAGGCGCCACCCAGCCTCCGGGCGGTGCCCACGCCGAGGTGGTGGCGCTGGGCGCGGCCGGCGAGCGGGCCCGAGGAGCCACGCTGTACTGCACCCTCGAGCCGTGCGCCCACCATGGCCGCACGCCGCCCTGCGTCGACGCCGTCGTGGCCGCCGGGCCGGCCAGGGTCGTGGTGGCCCTGGAGGACCCGGACCCGAACGTGAAGGGGCGAGGGATCGCTCGCCTGCGCGACGCCGGCATCCACGCCGAGGTGGGCCTGTGCGGGGCCGAGGTCCGGCGTCAGCTCCAGCCCTACCTCAAGCACCGCACGACCGGCCGCCCGTGGGTGGTGCTCAAGCTGGCCGCCACCCTCGACGGGCGTACGGCGGCACCGGACGGGACCAGCCAGTGGATCACCGGGGAGGCGGCCCGCAGTGACGCTCACCGCCTGCGCTCGGAGAGCGATGCCGTGCTGGTCGGGGCGGGGACGGTGCGCTCGGACGACCCCTCGCTCACCGCTCGGGCCGACGCTGGCCGGGAGCCGCAGCGGGTGGTGCTGGGCCGGGTGCCGGCCGACGCCCGGGTCCATCCCGCCCTGGAGGTGTCCGGGGACCTGGGCCAGGTGCTCGAGGACCTGGGCGCCCGCGGCATCGTGCAGCTCCTGGTGGAAGGGGGCGCCACCGTGGCCCACCAGTTCCACGCCGCCGGTCTGGTCGACCGCTACGTGGTGTACCTCGCCCCCGCTCTCTTCGGTGGCGACGACGCCCGGAGCATGTTCGCCGGCCCCGGCGCCCCCACCATCGAGCAGGTCTGGCGTGGGCGCGTCGTCGACGTCATCCGGCTGGGCGAGGACCTGCGCGTGGAGCTGGCGTCCGCCGTCGAGGGATCCGCGTGTTCACCGGGCTAGTCGAGGAGCAGGGGCGGCTGCGCTCCCGCCGGGGTGGGCGCTTCGAGTTCGAGGCCGGGCTCGTGCTGGAAGACCTCGACGTCGGCGACTCGTTGGCCCACAACGGCTGCTGCCTCACGGTGGTCGAGCGGGGAGAGGGGTGGTACGCCGTCGACGTCGTGGACGAGACCCTGGCCCGGACCAACCTGGGCGATCTCGGCCCGGGCGACGCGGTCAACCTCGAGCGGCCCGTGCGCCTGTCCGACCGGCTGGGCGGCCACCTGGTGCAGGGCCACGTCGACGCCGTGGGCGAGATCGTGAGCCCGGCGCCGGAGCTCCGGGTGCGCACGACGGCCGACATCGCCCGCTACGTGGTGGAGAAGGGGTCGATCGCCGTCGACGGCTGCAGCCTCACCGTCGTCGAGGCTGGCGACGACGGCTTCACCGTCGCCGTGGTGCCCCACACCGCTGCCGTCACCACCCTCGGCGGCAAAGGTCGGGGCGACCGGGTAAACCTTGAGGTGGACGTGGTGGCCAAGTACGTCGAGAGGCTGCTGGAAGGACGTCGCTGACCGTGCCCTTTGCCGACATCGAGAAGGCGGTGGACGCCATCGGGCGCGGGGAGATCGTCGTCGTGGTCGACGACGAGGAACGCGAGAACGAGGGCGACCTCATCATGGCGGCCGAGTTCGCCACGCCGGCCAAGCTCGCCTTCTTCGTCACGCACACCTCCGGGGTGATCTGCGTCCCCATGACCGGGGAGCGCCTCGACGAGCTGGAACTGCCGCTCATGGTCGCCCACAACACGGAGTCGCAGCGGACCGCCTTCACCATCACCGTGGACTACCGCCACGGCACCACCACGGGGATCTCGGCCGCCGACCGGGCCGCCACCATCCACGCTCTCATCGACCCCGCCACCCAACCGGGCGACCTGGCCCGTCCCGGGCACATCCTCCCGCTTCGCTACCGCGAGGGCGGGGTGCTCAAGCGCGCTGGCCACACCGAGGCCGCCGTCGACCTGGCCCGGCTGGCCGGGCTGTACCCCGCCGGCGTCCTGTGCGAGATCGTCAACGCCGACAAGACCGACATGGCCCGCCTGCCGGAGCTCGAGACCTTTGCCGAGGAGCACGGGTTGTTGCTCGTCTCCATCGCCGACCTGGTCCGCCACCGCCGCCAGAGCGAGAAGTTGGTCAAGCGGATCGCCGAGGCCCGCATCCCCACCCGGTGGGGGGACTTCACCTGCTTCGCCTACGAGTCGATCCTCGACGGGGAGCACCACCTGGCGCTGGTGAAGGGGGCAGTGCAGGGCGAGGACGACGTGTTGGTGCGCGTCCACAGCGAGTGCCTCACCGGGGACGTGTTCGGTTCGCTGCGATGCGACTGCGGCCCGCAGCTGGACGCCGCCGTCCGGCGCATCGCCGAGGAGGGCATGGGAGTCCTCGTCTACCTGCGCGGCCACGAGGGCCGCGGCATCGGCATCGCCAACAAGCTGCGGGCGTACATGCTCCAGGAGCAGGGCCGCGACACGGTAGACGCCAACCTGGACCTCGGGTTCCACGTCGACAGCCGGGAGTACGGCATCGGGTCGCAGATCCTCGTCGACCTCGGTATCACCACCATGCGGTACATGACCAACAACCCGGCCAAGTACGGTGGTCTGGCCGGCTTCGGTCTCGAGATCGTGGAGCGGGTCGCCCTGCAGACCGTTCCCAACCCCGAGAACCTCAAGTACCTCCGAACCAAGCGAGAACGCATGGGCCACCAGCTGGAGGGCCTCGATGACGTCCTATAGCCAGTCCTACAACGGAAACCTCGACGGCGCCGGGCTTCGGGTGGCCCTGGTCTGCAGCCGCTTCAACGAGCTGATCACCGAGCGGCTGGTGGCCGGGGCCCGTGACGGCTTGGCGCGCCACGGCGTGGACCCTGGGTCGGTCACCGAGGCGTGGGTCCCAGGCGCCTTCGAGATCCCCTTGGCGGCGGCCACGCTGGCGGCGTCGGGCGAGTTCGACGCCGTCGTCTGCCTCGGGGCCGTCATCAGGGGTGCCACCGGGCACTACGACCAGGTGGCCGGGCAGTGCGCGGCCGGCATCCAGCGCGCCCAGCTCGACGCCGGGTTGCCGGTGATCTTCGGCGTCCTCACCACCGACACCCTCGAGCAGGCCCTCGAGCGGGCCGGCTCCAAGGCGGGCAACAAGGGCTTCGAGGCGGCCGTCGCCGCCATCGAGATGGCCGACCTCCTCCGCCAGCTGCCCAAGCGGCTTTCGTCCCCCCCGAGCTCGTTCACCCCCCCGGGCTGAGCGTGCTGCGTCTCGTCCTGCCCAAGGGATCCCTGGAGCAGGCCACCCTGGAGCTGTTCGAGGCCGCCGACCTGCCGGTACGGCGCGCCTCCGAGGTGGACTACAAGGCCTCGGTGCCCGACCCGCGCATCGCCCAGGTCAGCATCCTGCGGCCACAGGAGATCCCTCGGTACGTCGCCGCCGGCCTCTTCGACCTGGGCATCACGGGCCGGGACTGGATCGAGGAGACGGCCAGCGAGGTCGTCTCCCTGGGCGAGCTGCACTACTCGAAGACGACAGCTCGGCCCATCCGAGTGGTGCTGGCCGTGGCCGCCGACTCGCCCTTCCACAACGTCGAGGACCTGCCTCCCCGGGTACGAGTCCACACCGAGTACCCGGAGCTGACCCGGCGCTACCTCGAGAAGCACGGCGTCGACGCCGACGTCACCCTCTCCTACGGCGCCACCGAGGCCAAGGTCCCCGAGATCGCCGACGCCGTGGTCGAGATCACCGAGACGGGCCGTGCCCTGAAAGCGGCCGGGCTGCGCATCGTGGACACCATCCTGGTCTCCTTCACGGAGCTCATCGCCAACCCGGCGGCCCACGACCAACCGGACAAGCGCCACGCCATGGAGCAGATCCTGACCCTGCTGCAGGGGACGCTGGAGGCGAGGGGGAAGGTCCTGGTGAAGCTCAACGTGGGCGAGGCCGACCTCCCCGCCGTGATCGAGGTGCTCCCCGCCCTGCGGTCGCCCACCGTCTCCAAGCTGTTCGGCGAGAACGGGTACGCCGTCGAGACGGTGGTGCCCAAGGTCGAGATCAACACGCTCATCCCCGCCCTGAAGGACCATGGTGCCACGGACATCATCGAGCTCCCCCTCTCCAAGATCGTCCATTAGCTCGCGCCGGTCGGCTCCCGCGTGAGGGGCACGGTCGTGGACTTCGACGACCACAAGGGCTACGGGCACGTCGAGACCGAGGACGGCCGCCGGCTGTTCTTCCATTGCACGGCCATAGCCGACGGCACGCGCACCATCCCGGTCGGCGCCGAGGTCTGCTTCGACGTGGTGGCCGGCCATCTGGGCCAGTGGGAGGCGACGCGGCTCACCGCCCGGTGACGCAGGGCGGAGGGGAAAATCGGCCCGAGCCGGCGCGACCAGCGGTCATCATCGTTTGATGCCGTTGCTCTCCGAGGCGCGCGCCGGTGCCGTGGCCGTCGCACCGATGCTCATCGGTGTAGTTCCCTTCGGGCTGGTGGCCGGCGCTGCGCCCGTGTCGGCCGGCCTGGGGGGGTGGACGGCGGTCGGGCTCTCGACGATCGTGTTCGCCGGTGCCTCGCAGCTGGCGGCCGCCGACGTCCTGGCCCACGGCGGCTCGGCCGTGGTTGCCGTCCTCGCTGCCTGGACCATCAACCTGCGGATGGTGCTCTACTCGGCCTCGCTGGCGCCGTACCTGAGCCACGAGCCGACGCGCCGTCGCCTCGCCGCCGCCTACCTGCTGACGGACCAGGCCTATGCGCTGGCCGTCAGCCGTTGGGCCGGCGGCGGCGACCCCGAGGCGCGGTTGCCCTACTACCTGGGGGCGGCGTCCCTGCTGTGGGCGGCCTGGCAGGCGGCCACCGTGGTCGGCGTCCTGATCGGGGCCGCCGTGCCCGACGAGGTGCCCCTGGACTTCGCCGTGCCACTCGTGTTCCTCGTCCTGCTCGTCCCCCTGCTCGCGACCCGCCCCGCGGTGGCGGCCGCCGTGGCCGCCGGCGTGGCCGCCGTGGCCGCGGCCGAGCTG
>JALYHF010000289.1 GCA_030776745.1 Actinomycetota bacterium
CGGCCGCCACCTACCTCGTCGGCCTGCGCGCGCCCCGACCCGCTCCACCGCGGGGCACACCCGCCCAGCGCCGATGACGACGCGCGTCGTCGTGTTGTCGGACACGCACCTGCGCCCGGGTCTGCGCCGGCGACTGCCCGACGCCGTCTACGCCTCCCTTCCGGGCGCCGACGTGATCCTCCACGCCGGCGACATCGTCACCGGCGCCGCCCTCGACGAGCTGTCGGGGTTCGCACCCACCTACGCCGTGCTCGGCAACAACGATCTCGACCCCGCCCTGGCACACCTCCCCGAGGCCCGTGTCGAGGTCGTCGACGGCGTCCGCATCGGGATGGTCCACGACAGCGGGCCCCGCCGCGCCAGGGAGGCTCGCCTGCGTCGCCGCTTCCCCGATGCCGACGTGGTGGTGTTCGGCCACAGCCACATCCCCTGGAACGGGCCCGGGGCCGGGGGGCAGCTCCTGTTCAACCCCGGCTCGCCCACCGAGCGGCGAAGCCAACCTCACCCCACCATGGGGCTGCTGGAGCTGCACCGGGGCCGCGTCGTCGCCCACGACCTCGTGGTCGTCGGGCCGTGATCGCTCGGAGCGCCGGGCCGTTGCCCCCCGTCAGCGTGGGAGGTCGATGCGCTCGAGCCAGAGGCCCGGAGCGTCCACCTCGGGCGGCGTCGGGAGCTCCGCCTCCGAGTGCCAGAGCCGGGCCAGGCCCTCCTCGCCGGCTCGCTCCAGCACCCCCCGAACGAAGGAGGCGCCCCGGTCGAACTGGGCCTGGCCCAGCTCGAGGCCGAAGAGGTGCTCCACGAACCGCTCGCCGTCGCCCGCTTCCACCCGCCGCCGGCGCAGCGCCTCGGTCATCGATCCGTAGGAGCCGATGAGGCGCCGGCCCAGCGTGTCGACCACGTGGTCGACGTAGCCCTCGACGGCGGCCACCACCGCCTCGATGCGAGCCAGGACCGGGCGCTGGGCGGGTGTCTGCAGGGCACCGAGCAGCTCGCCGGGATCTCCCAGCACGGCCTGGAACGAGGCCGGGTTGGTGGGGTCGATGTCGGCCAGCTTGTCCTCGAGGGAGGACGGGTCGGGCCGGAAGCCGCCCACGTACTCGCGCAGCAGCGCATCGAGACGCCGGCGGACGTGGGGTCGCCCGAGCACGGCGTGGTGGGTGATCTCGCCGAGGCAGACCCACAGCCGCACGTCGTCGAGCGGGAGGCTCCAGTCCCGGGCGAAGGCGTTGACGTTGACCGGCACCACCATCAGCTCGTCGGAGGGGGGGCGGGGCACGGGCAGGTCGTACTGTCCCAGCGCCCGCTGCGCGAGGTAGCCGACCATGGAGCCGGCTTGCACGCCGAGGAGCAACGGCCCGATCACCTGGGAGAGGCCACCGAGCAGCTCCGTGGCGGGGTCCGGCTCGAGGGTCTCCTCGCCCTGGGGTGGGGCGGCCAGGCTGGAGGCCAGCCCCTCGAAGAGGGGGCGGTAGGCGTCGAGCGTGCGGCTGGCCCATTCCCCACGGGCCACCGGTCGAACCGTGAGCAGCCCCCCGCTGACGGCCGTGGGCAGGCCGGTGGCGGTCGCCACCTGGAGGTCGGCTACCCGGACCAGCTCCTCGTAGCGGATCCGCTCGAGGGGGTCGACGTTGGGCTCGGGCTGGCCCTCCCCGGCCAGCAACTGGCTCATCTGGCGGGCCAGGTCCAGGTTGATGGCGCCCTGGTTGGCCAGCAGCTTGGCCAGCTCACCGAAGAGCCCTTCGAAGGGGTTCCCGCCGCCGAGCGGGTTGGGACTGCTCATGGTTCCCTCGCCCTGGGCTGCTCCACATGGCCATGGTAGGGGTACGGCCGAGGTCGGCGGGGCGGCGTCATCCCGACTGCCGAGGCCACCACGGCAGCGGCAGCGCGGCCCGAGGCGACCACAGGAGGCTCCGTGACGCTCGAGCCGGTCCCCGGACGGCCACCAGGCCGCGGTGCCCGACGACGACCACGAACGCCCCCGGCTCGGGGTGGCCGGCGACGGCGACGGGCTGGCGGCTCGTGGCCTCGAGGGCGCCGGACCCCTGGAGACGGACCGTGCAGCGGGCCTGAGCTGCCCCGGGCGGACCAAGAGCCACCTCGACGGGGCCGTCGGCCTGGTCCAGGAGCCAGGCTTCGGCGCCATGCCACGGACCGGTCCTGGCCAACCGTCGGGAACGCTGCCACCACCACCGACGGCGAACGGTGCACGCCCCCGCCACGAGCACCGGCAGGGCGGCCCACAGGAGGGGTTGCACGCGGTCGTACGGGTGGTCCGAGAGGCGGAGGCGGGACGGGACGCGGGGGTCCACCCGGGCCGGGTACCGCCGGCCGACCCGGTAGTCCCCCGGGAAGTCGGCCGGCGCCCGTGCCGTCCGGGCTCGTTCCTCTCCGGGCAGTCGGTAGGAGACCTCGACGGCATCGGCGTTCTCGTCGGCGGCGGTGACCCGGGCCATCACCGGGACGCCCTCACGTAAGAGGCGCTCGACCCGCTGGCCGTTGCCGAGGGTGGTGAGCGTCACGCCGGCCAGGAGGACGAGGGCGCCGACCAGGGCCAGGAGTGGCCGGCGGGCCGTGGGCCACCACCTCTCGGGCCGGAGGGGTTGCGCCGGCGGCGGTGCCGGCGGCAGAGGGACAGGCTGGGCCACCCGTGGGGGGAGCGGGATGGAGGCGGCAGCCAGGCCCCGACTCGACGGCCACAGCACCACCTGTCCCACTCGGGCCACCACCCGCCCGAGGGGACGAGGCGAACCCTTCACCTCGACGGGGAAGGCGGGCCCGCCGATCGGCGCGCCGGTGGTGGTGAGGAGCGGAACGGCGCACAGCGACGGCGTTCGGGCGGTGGCGTCCATCGGGTACAGGTGGAGCTCGCACCGGCGTCCCAGCCGGCGCGGCGGGGCGATGGCGCCCAGCATGGCGAACGTGGGCGCCGGCGTGGCGATGAGCCTCTCGGTCCGCCGCAGCGACCAACGGCGGGCCGCCCAGACGGCCAGGGGAAGAACCACGAGCGGCGCGTCCGACCCCACGTTGGCCGTGACGGAGACGCGGTCGCCGGCGAGGGCCACGTCGTCCGGGTCATCCGGATCCACCCGGATCCGGACCCGTTGGCCGGGCTCGGGCAGCAGGCGGGCGTCCCAGACGTAGGCCGTCGTGTCCACCTGCTCACCGGTGATCGTGTTGTGGTAGCGGACGGGGACCTGGCGGCCACCCGCATAGCCCGGCTCCACGGTTCCCTCGCTCGGCAGTGCTCGGGGGGCGCGCTCACCGTCGGTCCGTGCCCCATGGACGCTGGCGAGGTGGAAGGCGCCGGTGGCGACCAGGGCCAGCCCCGCCCACCAGAGCGGGAGGCGGAGGTGGCGGCGGACGGGCGCGGGACGCCCGCCCCCGCTCACCAGGTGGGCAGCGTGCTCTCGTGCCCGCCCGCCGGCCGGGCGGGTTCCTCGGCCGTCCCGCCGACGGCGTCGGCCCCGGCGGCCGTGCCGTCGGGGAGCGGGACCTGCACGTCGGCCAGGACGGAGCGGTCCCAACGCCGGAGCCTCAGCTCCCGGACGGCGAGCCAGCAGGCCAGCACGGTGACGAGCCCGAAGACGAGGGCGATCAGGCGACCCCGCGTGGGGTCGTGGACGGCATCGAGGAAGCCGATGGCCACACCGGCCAGCGCGGTGAGCAGCGTGACGAGGGGCGCGCTGGACCAGCCCCGCACGAGGCCGACGATGGCGCTGAGCGTCCCCAGGAGGGCCAGACCGGCGAGCCCCTCCACCCAGGCGCGGTGCTCCGGGCACAGCGCGTCGCTCCCCATCATCCCCACGAAGACCACGGCCAGTGTGGCGGCCAGACCGATGCACAGCATCCGGTGTGGTCCGGCCGGTGCCCGTCCCGGGCCCTCCCGCTCGGTCCAGGCCAGGACCCCCTCGGACCTCCACCCACCGTCGCTGGCCATCCCGTTACCTCCCTGCGCGAGTCTCGTCGGTCGAGGATACCGCTGGGGCGCCGGGGCTACGGCCGATCCGGGCGCTCGGTGAGCCGGGCCTTCACCGGCCGGCGGGCGCCGTCGCGCACGACGACGAGCGAGACCTCGTCGCCCGGCCCGTGGCCCCGGAGGAAGACCTTGAGCGCTCCCATGGAGCGCACCGGCGCGCCGTTCACGGCGGTGATCACGTCACCGCGGGCGATACCGGCTGCTTCCGCCGGACTGGCCGTCACCACCGCACGGACCAGGGCCCCGCCGTCCACCCCGAGGTCCTTGGCGGTGGCGGCGTCGACGTCTTCTCCTTCGATCCCCAGCCAGACGTGGACGACCTTGCCGGTGGAGATGAGCTGCGCCGCCACGTGGCGGGCGATGTCGATGGGGGTGGCGAAGCCGAGCCCCTCTGCCCCCACGTCGGTGACGGCGATGGCGGTGGTGATCCCGATCACGGCCCCCGCCTCGTCGACGAGGGCGCCTCCCGACGATCCCGGGGCCACGGGCGCGTCGGTCTGGATCATGTCGAGCAGCGGCTGCCCGGTGGCGCCGCCCAGCTGGCGCCCCAGGGCGCTGATGACTCCAACGGAGACGGACGGGCCCCCGGCCAGGCCGAGTGGCGACCCGATGGCCATGGCCATCTGGCCCACCTTGAGCGAGGTGGCCGAGCCGAGGGTGGCGCTGGGCAGCCCGGTCTGGTCGAGCTTCACCACGGCGATGTCGGTCTCGGGGTCCGAGCCGACCAAGCGGGCCGGTTCCTCGCCGCCACCGGCCATGACGGCGGTGATCCTGTCGGCGCCGTCCACGACATGATGGTTGGTGAGGACGTGGCCGTCGCTTCGGAAGACCACGCCGGACCCCGTGCCCGGGCCCTTCCCTCCGCGGACCTTGATCTGCACGATGGCGGGCCGGGTCCGCTCGGCGATGCCGATGATCGGCGACGAAGCCGACGCCGGTGGGGTGAGGTCGCCCCGCTGCTGAACGGGCACGACCCGCTCGATGGCCGGGACGGCCCGGTCCGTCACCGAGGTGTCGCGCAGGCCGCTGCTCACGGTGATCAGGCCAGCGGTGAGCACGGCGCTGATGAACCCGGCCAGCAGCCCGACCTGCCAGACCCGGGGCTCGACGGCCGCCACCCTCGCCGTCGTCAGCGGCATCCCGTGGGCCGCCACCTCGGACGGATGGCGCCACAGCCGGTCCTCGGGCGGCAGGAGGGGCGACCTGCGCTCCTCGTCGCCGAGGCCGAAGGGGTCCATACGGGCCGAGGATAACGACGGGGCCTGGCCGCGGGGCAGCAGGCGTAGCATTGTCTCGTGCGACCCGGCCCGCTCCGCCCGCCGCAGGACCGAGCCGACTGGACCGGCATCACCGCGCATCCCCTGCCGGTGGCCGAGGTGGCCCCCTGGGTCGTGCTGCCCGGCTGCGGCGCCTTCGTGCTGTTCGCCGGCACCGTTCGCGACCACGCCGAGGGCCGACCCGGCGTGACCCGGCTCGAGTACGAGGCCTACGAGGAGGAGGCCGCACCCCGCCTGGCCGCCCTCGCCGAGCAGGCCCGCGGCCGCTGGCCCGTCCTCGGACGCCTGGTGCTGCTCCACCGGGTCGGCGCCCTTCAGCTCACCGACGTCTCGGTGCTGGTGGCCGCCAGCGCGCCCCATCGGGGCGAGGCCTTCGCCGCCACTCGGTGGTGCATCGACACCCTGAAGGCCACCGTTCCGGTGTGGAAGCGCGAGACGTGGGAGGGCGGGGTGGACTGGGGCACCTGCGCCCGCGACCTCGCGGCGGTGGAGCCGTGACCAGCCTGGCCTACCTGCTCATCGTGGTGTCGCTGAGCGTCCTCGGCGGGCTGTTCGTCATGTACCGCCAGCGCAAGCCTCGGAGGTCGGTCGAGTCCGGGATCGACGAGTTCCAGCGCGAGCTGCGCGCCCTCGCTCCCGAGCAGCGCGACCACGGCCGCGGTCGCCCCGGTCGGTCCAGCTAGGTGCCGAGGGACCTCGCCATCGATCTGGGCACCGCCAACACCCTGGTCTACGAGCGGACCAGGGGCATCGTGCTGAACGAGCCCACCGTCATCGCCCTCAACGAGAACACCCAGGCCGTCCTGGCCATGGGCCATGACGCCTGGCAGATGATCGGGCGCACGCCCGGCTACATCGTCGCCGTCCGGCCGCTGCGCAAGGGGGCCATCACCGATTTCGAGATCACCCAGCGCATGATCCGCCTCCTCCTCAAGCGCGCCGGCATCACCCGCTTCACCCGGCCCCGGGTCCTGATCTGCGTGCCCTCGGCCATCACCGAGGTGGAGAAGCGGGCGGTCGAGGAGGCGGCCCGACGGGCGGGGGCGGCCGGCGCCTACCTGATCGAGCAGCCCATGGCCGCCGCCATCGGGGCCGGGCTGCCCATCCACGAGCCCCTCGGCAGCATGGTGGTGGACATCGGGGGCGGCACCACCGAGACGGCGGTGATCTCGCTCGGGGGCATCGTGGCCCTGCAGGCCCTGCGGGTGGGCAGCTTCGACATCGACGCCGCCATCCAGTCCTACGTGCGCCGGGAGTACGGCATCGCCATCGGCGAGCGAACGGCCGAGGAGATCAAGCTGGCCATCGGCACCGCCTACCCGATGAAGGACGAGATCAAGGCCGAGGTGCGGGGCCGCGATCTGATGACGGGTCTCCCCAAGACCGTGATCCTCTCGCCCGAGGAGGTGCGCACGGCCATCGACGAGCCGGTGAGCGCCATCGTGGCGTCGGTGGTGCAGTGCCTCGGTCAGGCCCCTCCCGAGCTGGCCCAGGACCTCATCGTCGAGGGCATCCACCTGGTGGGGGGCGGGGGGATGCTCGGCGGTTTCGACCACCGCCTGGCCGAGGAGACGGCCATCCCCGTGCACCTGGTGCCGGCGCCCCTCGAGTGCGTGGTGCTCGGTGCCGGCAGGTGCCTGGAGGCCTTCGAGTCGTTGAAGGTGATGTTCATGGGGGCCGAGCGCTGACCGCTCGCAGCCTGTTGGGCCAGGCCAGTGCCGCCCTCCTCGACCAGCGCCGCCAGCTCTCTCCGGCCGAGCTGGGCCGCCTGGCCCGGCTGACGCCGGAATCGGTGCCCGCCCTGGCCGCGCTGGCCCACGAGGTCCGCCTGGCCTGGTGCGGACCGCAGGTGGAGATCGAGGGCATCGTCTCGGCCAAGACCGGCGGCTGCCCCGAGGACTGCAGCTTCTGCAGCCAGTCGGCCCGGTTCGACTCCCCGGTCAAGGCCACACCGCTGCTCGACCCGGCCGAGGTGGTGTCCGCCGCCCGCGAGACGGCGGCCATGGGCGCCTCCGAGTTCTGCATCGTGCTGGCCGTGCGAGGGCCCGACGACCGGGTCATGCGGAGCCTCCTCGAGCTGGTGCCGCTCGTGCGCCGGGAGACGGGGCTGAACGTGGCCGTCAGCGCCGGGATCTTGGAGGCCGACCAGGCTCGCCGCCTGGCCGAGGCCGGCACCCACCGCTACAACCACAACCTGGAGACGGCCCGCTCGTTCTTCGGCCGCGTCGTCACCACCCACACGTGGGAGGAGCGCTTCCGGACCTGCCGACTGGTACGGGCCGAGGGCATGGAGTTGTGCTGCGGGGCCCTCCTGGGGATGGGCGAGACGGAGGCCCAGCGCCTGGAGCTCCTGGGGCAGTTGCGCCAGGTGGGGCCGGCCGAGGTGCCCGTGAACTTCCTCAACCCGAGACCCGGCACACCGCTGGCCGGCCGCCGCCTGGTGGAACCGCTGGAGGCCATCCGGTGGATCGCTTTGTTCCGCCTGGCGTTGCCCGGGGTGGTCCTGCGCTACGCCGGTGGACGGGAGGTGACCCTTCGGGACCTGCAGGCCCTGGGCATGACGGCCGGCATCAACGCCCTCATCGTGGGCAACTACCTCACCACGCTCGGTCGCCGCCCCCAGGACGACCTGCAGATGCTGGCCGACCTGCGCATGCCGGTGGGAGCGGTGGCCAAGGTCCTGTGACCCGGTCGGCGCCCGGTGAGGGGCGCCCGGAGCGGGATGCCGGCATCGAGCACGGGGCCTACTGCACCGGCTGCGGCCGAGCGGCCGGGCGGTGCGAGGGGCGGTGCACGCCGCCGCTCGACCCGCCGCGGTTCTGCGCCTCGTGTGGTCGGCGCCTGGCCGTGCAGGTGACCCCGAGCGGCTACCGGGCCCGTTGCGCCGAGCACGGCCAGCTCAGCGGAACCGCGTGAGCAGCTCCTCCACGGAGGTGGCCACGTCCAGGCCAGCCCGGGAGCGCAGCCAACGGGCGTTGGCCACGTGCAGCCGCTCGGCGGCGTCGTAGCGGTTCAGCATTACGACCGGCGCTGGCGCCGGCATCGCCGCCACCGACACCAGCACGGCGTTGAGGGCGCCCAGGCCGGCGTCGGCCACCAGCACGGTGGTGTCCGGACGCAGGGCCCGGGCCAGGGCCACCGTGTCACCGTCACAGGCCAGGGGCGATCGTGGGCCACCCACGCCCTCCACCAGGCCATGGCCGGTCCCGTCGGGCCAGCGCAGCTCGCCCACCAGGTCGGCCACGGTGAAGGGCGGCCGCCCGAGGGCCTCGGCGGCCATGGGGGGCGCCATGGGCAGCTGGTACCAGCGGTGGGCCGGGCACACCTCGGTGGGCCCTTCGCCGGTGACGGCGGCCAGCACCTCGGCGTCGGTGCCGGCGCGGGGAGGCGGGTGGGAGGAGGAGGCGGGAGCGAAGGACTGGGCCGGCTTGCGAGCCGACACGCGGCCGCCGCCGGCCCTCAGCGCGCCGAGCAACCGCGCCGCCACCCAGGTCTTGCCCACGCCCGTCCCCGTCCCGGTGACCAGGACGAGGTGGGCCGGCCGCGCCGGTGACCGGC
>JALYHF010000290.1 GCA_030776745.1 Actinomycetota bacterium
CCCAACGCCAAGGGGGCGCGGGGACCGCCGTCGACCCAGGCCGGTCGGCCGTCCGGGAGACGCACGTCGGTCGGGCCCTGCGGCGTGGCCCGGGCGCCCAGCCGCTCCGCCTTGCGGGCCCACCACCACACGGGCTCGCCCCCGCCCCGAGCGTCGTAGGTGTTGGCCCAGACGAGGAAGTGGAGACGGTCGAGCCAGGGTTCGAAGCCGGCCTCCAGCGTCCAAGGCTCGACCGCCCAGGACTCGGCGGCGCGGAGGCGAGCAGGCTCGACGGCCAGGGCCACCACCACGGGCCGGCGGGCCGCCCACGCCTCGTGCAGGGCGGCGACGGCGGGCGCCGGCTCGGCGAGGGCGGTCTCGTCGACCGTGACGACGGGAGCACCGGCCCACGGCACGGGCGGGGGGGTGCCGGCTTCCACCACGACGCCCCTGCCGAGGGCGGCCGGTCCCGGGACGAGCATGCCCCGAAGCTAGGCGCCGGGCGGATGGGCCACGATGGGAGGGCCATGGCCCTCTGGTTCACCGCCGACCTTCACCTCGGCCACGTCAACATCCTGCGCTACGCCGACCGCCCGTTCGCCGACGTGGAGGCCATGAACGCAGAGCTGATGGCGCGATGGAACGACACGGTGCGCCCCGGCGACACCGTCTGGGTCCTCGGCGACGTGGCGCTCGGACGGATCTCCGACACCCTTCCCCTCGTGAACCGCCTCCAAGGGCGCAAGCTGCTGCTCGCCGGCAACCACGACCGGTGCTGGACTGGGCATGGACCGGCGGCCGCCTCCTGGACCGAGCGCTACCTCGCCGCCGGCTTCGAGCGGGTCCACCAAGGCCAGGTCGTGCTCGACCTCGACGGGACCCGGGTGCTCGCCTGTCACTTCCCCTACCGAGGGGACAGCGGCGACCGTGACCGCCACGTCGGCCACCGTCCCGCCGACGACGGCAGCTGGCTCCTGCACGGCCACGTGCACGGGCGGTGGCGCCAAGCCGGGCGCATGGTCAACGTCGGCGTGGACGCTTGGGACTTCCGACCGGTGAGCGCCGCCGAACTGGTCATGGTCATCGGGGCGGGACCGGCCGAGCGGGCGCCACTCCCCCGGCACTGACCCTTCCGGTCCTGCCCAGTCGCTCGCTACCGCTGGTGGGAGAAGCCGGCGCGGCGCTCGTGGCGCTCCAAGGCCAGGCGCACGAGCTCGTCGATCAGCTTGTCGTAGCGCAGACCGCTGGCTTCCCACAGCTTGGGGTACATCGAGATCGGGGTGAAGCCGGGAAGGGTGTTGACCTCGTTGACGAGGAACCCCCGCCGCCCCTCCAGGAAGAAGTCCACCCGCGCCAGGCCGTCCACCCGCAACGCCCGGTAGGCTCGGAGGGCCAGGTCCTGCACCCCTCGGGCCTCGGCGTCCGACAAGGGGGCGGGGATCAGGAGCTGGGCCCCCGAGCCGACGTACTTGTCCTCGAAGTCGTAGAACTCGCGGCTGGGAACGATCTCGCCCGGTACCGACACCTGGGGCGAGCCGTTGCCGAGCACGGCGACCTCGATCTCGCGGCCGTCGACGCCCTCCTCGACGACCACGTACTCGTCGTAGCGCAACGCCACGTCCAGCGCGTCGGCGAGCTGGGCCCGGTCGGCCGCCTTGGTGATGCCCACCGACGAGCCGGAGTTGGCCGGCTTCACGAACACCGGCCAGCCCAGCTGGGCTTCGGCGCGGTCGACGAGCTCCGACGTGACCTCGTCCCCGCGGGCGGCCAGCCAGCGGGCCTGGGGAAGATCGTGGGCGACCAGCACGTCCTTGGCCGCGCTCTTGTCCATGCACAGCGCCGAGGCCAGGACCCCCGCTCCCACGTAGGGGACATCGGCCACCTCCAGGAGACCCTGCACGGTGCCGTCCTCGCCCATGGTGCCGTGGATCAAGGGCAACACCACGACCGGGCCGGGCCGTCCGCTGTCGTGGAGGATCAGCGCCAGGGGGTCCGTGGCCGGGGCGTCGGCGCCGTCCGGTGAGGGCAGCGACCCCGTCGTGGCCCGGCTCTCGATCAGGGGACGGGCGTCCACCCACCGTCCGTCATGGGTGACCCCCACCGGCACCACGTCGTAGCGTTCCCGGTCGACGGCCCGAAGCACGTGATGGGCGGACACGCACGACACCTCGTGCTCGGCCGAGCGCCCGCCGAACAGCACCACCAGGCGGACTCGCTCGGACATGCCCACGAGCGTACGCCCGAACGCCGGCCCGGCCGTCAGAGCGAAGCACGCCGTGCCGCCAGGGGGCCAACGGTGACAGCGCTCATCGCGGCATGGCCGCCGGCCCCTCTCCGCTCAGGGCGCCGCTCCGCTGGCCGGGCGGGTCCCCCGCTCCGGCCGACAGGAGCATCGAGGACAGGCGGTCGAGACCGGCCACCCTGCTCGCCTTCACGAGGACGGCGTCGCCACCGCCGAGCGGGCCGAGCGCTTCGAGGGCCGAGAAGGCCCCCTCCACCCCGCTCACCGCCTCCGGGCCGTAGTGGCCGACGTCGACGGCCACCACCTCGATGCCGAGGGATCGGGCCAGCCGGCCGATGCGGCGGTGCTCCTGCGGTCCTTCGGGACCGAGCTCGGCCATGAGGCCGAGCACGGCGACGCGCCGGCGGGCGGGAAGCTGGGCCAAGGACCGCAGGGCCGCCTCGGTAGAGGTCGGATTGGCGTTGTAGGAATCGTCGAGCACCAACAGCCCCGAGGACGTCCTCGTCAGCTCCATGCGGTGCGGGGCCAGGCGGGCGTGGGCCAGCCCGGCAGCCGCCTCTTCCAGGGTGGCGCCGGCGGCGACGGCGGCGGCCGTCGCCGCCAGTGCGTTGGTCACGTTGTGGCCGCCGTGGACGGCGAGGGCCACCTCCACCCGTCCCCACGGCGAGCGGATCACGAACGCCGGGCGCAGTTGGTCGTCGAGCCGCACGTGGTCGGCCACCACGTCGGCCCGCGCGTCACCGGAGGCCGAGAAGGTAAGGACGGCCGCCTCCGTGGCGCGTCTCATGGCCACCACCCGCTCGTCGTCGGCGTTGAGCACGGCGGTCCCCTGGAGGGGAAGCGCTTCGACCAGCTCGGCCTTGGCCGAAGCGACGTTGGCCACCGAGCCGAAGAGCTCGGTGTGGGCGGCGGCCACGACGGTCACCACCCCGATCGTGGGTCTGGCGACCTCGCACAGCACGGTGATGTGGCCCCGGCCCCGGGCGCCCATCTCGACGACCACGCACTCGGTGTCGGCAGGCGCGTTGGCCAGGGTGAGGGGCACGCCCAGCTCGTTGTTGAACGACCTTTCGCTCGCCGCCACCCGGTACCGGGAGCCCAGCGCGGCGGCCGTCAGGTCCTTGACCGAGGTCTTGCCCACCGAGCCCGTGATCCCGATGGCGCGGTCGGGGAGGTGCAGCCGAGCGTGGCGGCCGAGGGCCAGGAGCGCAGCCGAGGTGTCGGCCACCTCGATGGCCGTCGCCCCTGGGCCCAGCCGGCGGCGGGCGGTGAGGTAGGCGGAAGCCCCCGCCGCCATCGCGTCGCCAACGAAGTCGTGGCCGTCGCGGCCGGCGACCACCGGAACGAACAGCTCGCCGCCGGTGACGCCCCGCGAGTCGATGGTGACGCCGTCGACCTCGACGTCCGGGCCGACCAGCGAGCCGCCCACCGCCTCGGCGATCTCGCTGGCACGGAACCGCATCGGGCCAGTCTGGCAGTCGAGGACGGCGTCGAGCAGGGCCACGACACGCCGGCCGGCGGCGCCGCGGTACCGCTGAGGTGACTCAGACGGCGTCCGACGGCGGGCCCGTCGGCACAGCCGCGGCCGCTCTGGCCAAGGCTTTCCTCTCCTCCAGCAGGCCGACCACGAGATCCCGCATGGAGAAGACGCCGGCCAGCGCGCCGTTCTCGTCCACGACGACGAGATGGCGGAAGCCCTTCTCCCGCATGATCCGCGCCGCGTCGAGGAGCTCGAGGGAGGCCGACACCGTGGTGGGCCGCCCAACCATGAAGTCGCCGACGGTGAGACGCCCGGCGTCCTTGCCCTGGGCGATGGCCCGGAGCGTCTCGCGGTCGGTGAGGATGCCGGAGGGCTTGCCGTCGGTGATCACCACGGCCGAACCCACGCCCCGCTCCATCATGGCCACGGCGGCGTCACGCAAGCGGTCGCCGGGTTTGACGGTCAGTACCGCCCGAGTGACCAGCGGTCCGATCTCCACATCCCTCCTCGAGGCTCACAGGAGCGCCAACCGTGCCTGGGCCGAGGCCGACTCTACCCGCGCGGTCTGACCGTGGTGATCGTGAGCAAAATCACGACGTTCGCTAGCATCCCCCCCATGTCGCTTGTCCACCGGGTGCTGTACCCGAGGCCGATCCTCTCCCTGGACGAGTACCTGGCTCGTGGCGGAGGCAAGGGGATCGCCACCGCCCAACGCTTGGACGCGGCCGCCATCGTCGACATGGTCCTGGCCTCCGGGTTGCGGGGGCGGGGCGGAGCCGGCTTCCCCACCGGTCGCAAGTGGCAGACGGTTGCCGAGAACCGCTCGCCGGCGGCGCCCTCGACGGTGATCGTGAACGGGGCGGAGGGCGAACCGGGAACGCTCAAGGACCGCACCATCCTGCGCAGGAACCCCTATGTGGTGGTCGAGGGCGCCCTCATCGCCGCCCGGGCCGTGGGTGCCGACCTCGTGGTCTTCGCCCTGAAGCGGTCGTTCGAAGGCGAGGTCGAGCGGGTTCGAGCCGCGGCCGAGGAGATCGAGCCCGAGGGCTGGGGCGAGGGCGTGGAGCTGGTCGTGTTCGAGGGCCCGGACGAGTACCTGTACGGCGAGGAGAGCGCGCTGCTCGAGACCATCGACGGCAGGTGGCCCTTCCCCCGCATCGTCCCCACCTTCCGTCGTGGGCTGTGGTCCACCTCCCCCGCCGACACCCCGGCCGGGCCTTCCCTGGTGAACAACACCGAGACGTTGGCCAACGTCGCCCGCATCGTCGCCCGCGGCCCTGCCTGGTTCCGCACCATGGGCACGAAGGACTCGCCCGGGACCATGGTCTGCACCGTGACGGGGTACACCCGTCACCACGGCGTGGGCGAGGTGCCGATGGGCACGCCGTTGCGCGAGGTGATCGACGCCGTGGGAGGGGGCCCCCGCGAAGGTCGACACATCAAGGCCGTCCTTTCGGGCGTGGCCAACGGCATCATCCCCGCGTCCAGTCTCGACACCCCCGTGACCTACGAGGACTTGGCCGCCGTCGGCAGTGGCCTCGGCTCCGGCGGGTTCATCGTGTTCGACGACACGGCGGACATGGTCGGCGTGGCCGCCGGCGTGGCCCGCTTCTTGTCGGTCGAGTCCTGCGGGCAATGTCTGCCGTGCAAGCTCGACGGCTTGGCGCTGTCGCAGTTGCTGGCCACGCTGAGCGAGTCGCAGGCCGTCCCCCACAACTACGACTCGATGCACCGGCGCCTGGCCACCGTGGCGGACCGTGCTCGCTGCTTCCTGGCCATGCAGCAGCAGGTCGTCATCACCAGCATCGTCGAGCACTTCGGCGACGAGTTCGCCTCCCACCTGGCCCGGGATGCGAAGGCGGTGGAGCCCGAGCTCATCACCGAACTGATCGACATCATGGGAGGCGAGGCCGTCTTGGACCAGCGCCACTGGCTGAAGCAGCCGGACTGGACCTACAACAAGGAGTACTCCGAGACGGTGCCGGTGGACCGCTACGCCGCCTTGACCCCTCCCTGGGCGCCCTAGACGACCGGCTCGGGGCGGTGCAGGGTGCTGGGAGCGGCCAGGGCCGAGGATCTCGAGGCGGGCGAACAGCGCCGGGCGCTCACCCGCGATCAGCGGCTGGGAGCCGGGCCAGCACAGCCAGGTAGGCGGCGAGGGCGACGAGGAACACCACGAACCAGGTGAGGTTGCGCCCGGGGAAGAAGTGGGTGCTGATGTGGCCGAGGAACACGTCCATCCACCGCTCGTGCGCTACGCCGCCGGCGAAGAGGAAGTCGGGGAACATGGCCACGACGTGGGCGAGGAAGGGCCACACCAGAGGCAGCGGCACGGGCCGGCGGGTGCGGGCGGCCACCACGGCCATGACCACGAGGGCCACCGAGGCGCCGACGAAGAAGTGGGTGAACCAGTGGAAGCGGGCGTCGTGGCCGCGGTAGGAGGCGTAGAGGCCGACCTCGGCGAGCAGCGCGATGACGCACCACAGGCAGACGCCGAGCGCAGCGCTGCGGTGGCGGCCGACGGCGAGCGTGGTCATGGCAGCGCCGCCACCATGGTGCCCACCTCGCCCAGCCGGTCAGAGACTTCGGGGTCGAGGGTGCGATAGCGGATGGCGCCGGCGGCGTCGACCACGGCGTAGCCGACGGGCGGGCCACCGCGGCGCGGGCGCCGCATCCCGTACGCCTCGGCCAGGTCGCCGTCGGGATCGCCGACGACCACGCCGGCGACCTGACAGCGGCCCGAGGGCGGGCCGGCGACGACGACGGCGGTGGTCGTCCTCTCGGGCAACGTGGTCGCACGGAGCGCCCGGCACAGCTCGGCCAGGTCCGTCGCCCGGGCGAAGAACACCACCGTCGGCCGCCCGGGTGCGGGGAAGCCCGGCGCCACCGTGGGGGCGGGGGCCGGCAGGTCACCGGCGTCGAGGAACCCTGGGCGCTGCCACGCCTGATCGGGGTCGTCGAGCGGCCCCAGTGTCGAGCGGGCCAGGGCGAGCAGCAGGCCGAGGCCGACGGCCGCTCCCACCCAGGTCACCACCAGGGGCGCGACGGAACCCCACGGCGCTCGGTTGATCACCATGGGGGCCACACCTTCTGCTCGTCGGCGCCAGCGGAGGAGGCCGCCGGGGCGCCGACCGCTGCCCGCGCCACGGCTACGTCTCGTTGTCCGAGTAGCGCAGCCGCCAGCTCCTGGCCCCGTCGGAGGAGACGTAGATGGCGGTGCCGTCCCCCGCCTGCGCCGCGGCGTAGAGCTCGTGCTCGGTCACCAGCAACGCCTGCGGCTCACCGGCCAGCGCCTCCCGGGACTCCCAGCGCCCCTCGACACGCCGGTAGGTCTCCCCCGCCGGGGACACCCCCCAGAGGCCCTGCTCGGCGCTCCAGGAGAGGAAGGCGAGCTGAGGACCCTCGATCGGCTCCCAGCTGCGGCCGCCGTCACCGCTCTCGGCCACGCCCTCCTCGGTCGCGGCGACGAGGTGATCGGCGTCGGCCGGGTCCACCGCCAGGTCTCCGATGCCCAGCGACGAACGGGTCTCCCACCGCTTGCCGTCGGGGCTCACCATGAACCGCCCACCGGTCGAGTCGTAGCCGTAGACGTTCCCGTGCGCTGCGACCAGGGCGTGGAAGTCGGCCTCTCCGAGCAGTGACACCGGATCCCACGACCGTCCGCCGTCGGTGCTCTCGATCAGGCCGAGCAGCGGAGGACGCCCGGGTTTGCGCAGGCGCTTGTCGTTGACATCGGGGTGGCCGCTGGCGAGGAAGTGATCGGGGCCGACGACGGTGAAGCCCATGGTGTCCTGCACGAGCTTCCCGACCTGTTCGGCCTTGCCATTGGCCGGCACTCGGAAGACTCCGAAGTGCGTCGCCGCGTAGAGGTCCCCGGTGGCAGGGTTGACGCCCAGGCCATGGACGTGGGCCACACCCTCGCCGGCACTCGGCGTCGTCCCCGTACCCGAGTCCCCGCGAGTGACCACGACGAGGACGAGCAGCACGGTGATCACCGTCGCCGCGGCCGCCCACGCCGGGAACTCCTTCGAGCGGCGCCGTCGGTTGCGCTCCGGGGGGTGTGCCGGGCGGCGGGGCCGCCTCTTGGTCGACGCCATCGTCAACCGCTCCCCGGCAACTCGTCGCCCGACACGTCCGACTGGTGCTGGCGGACGCCCGGCGCCGCTACCAGTCCGCTCATGTCGCCTCCGAGCCGGTCTGCCGCTCGGCCCGCACGGCTGCCACCTCGGCGCGCAGCCGAGCCACCTCGTCGGCCTTGGGGTCATTGGCATCGAATCTCGTCTTGCCGCTCCCCAGAGAACCCATCGCCCGCATCATCAGCAACATGGAAACCGGGCACGCCGCCATCACGAGCAGCGGGGCGGCCGCGGCCAGCCCGGGGACGAGGGCGTAGGGCCCAACCCCGGCTGCGGCGAGAGCCGCCATCACCTTCCAGTTCAAGCACTTCATCTCTCATTCCTCTCATGGGTCACGTCGCGGCACCCCACGTGCATCCGGTCGTGCAGCTCCCGGTCCTCCTCAGAAAGCCGCGCTGACATCTGCGAGTGCATCTCGTCCATCTCAGCGCTGGTGTGGCCGCCCGTGCCCATGCCGCCGAGGCTCGCGGGCATCTCCTCGGGCATCTGGCGCATCGCCGCGCCTGGATCACCGGGATCGGAAGATGCGCTGTCGGGGGCGAGGCCGAAGCCGACCACGACGATGGCAACGGCGGCGGCGGCGAGCAAGAGCAGGGCGCCGCCGAACGATCTCTGCATTGGTCCTCCTTCGTCGGGCCTCGAGCGAGGCCGGTCACGTCTGGCTGCGCCGCCGTGGCGGCGCCTTCGAGGGGCGCGCCGGCGCGCGCCTACGCCAGACGGGGAGGTCGGTCGAGACCGGAGGTAGCGAGAAGGCTCGCCAAGGCGATCGCCCGCATGCGCAGCTGCATGGCGAGCAGTACGAGTGCGAGGCCGACCGCGGCGGTCAGGACGGCAAAGACGCAGGTGCTCGCCATCATCATGCCGATGCCGCAGTCCGCGCAGTCCCCCGCCGGCATCGCCATGACGAGGGGGATTCCGGTGACGAGCACAACGACAACGAGAGCGACGACGAGAACGTGCTTCACGGCCGTCTCCAGGGTAGCCGCCGGGCAGAGACTCGATGCCGCGCGCCGGACCTCTGGGGCAACTGACGATCGACCCAGAGCTGGTCGTCCGCATCGGCTCGAAGTGGGGCATCGAGTTTCTCCCACCACCCACGCCCGAGCCACCGCTCCCCTGGAGATAGGGCGGTGCCACTCTGGGTACAGTGGACGCCATGTCGAGCGGATCCTCCGCCGCCGCCCACGCCTTCGACGCCGACAGCCTGGCGCTGCACTTGCTCCGGGGCACGCAGGCGGCCGCCATGGCGTGCCTGGAGTGGGTCGGCCGGGGCGACAAGAACAGCGCCGACGGCGCGGCAGTCAAGGCCATGCGCCACGTCCTGGGAGAGGTCCCGGGCCGAGGAGAGGTCCGCATCGGCGAGGGGGAGAAGGACGACGCCCCCATGCTCTACATCGGCGAGGAGATCGGCACGGGCGACGGCCCGGCCTTCGAGTTGGCCGTAGACCCCCTGGAGGGCACCAACTACGCCGCCACCGGTACAGAGGGCTCGATCGCGGTGGTGGCCGCCACGCCGCAGGACGCCATGTGGACCACGACGGGCTACTACATGGACAAGATCGTGGTTGGGTCGGCGGCCAAGGGCGTCATCGACATGGAGGCCTCGCCCGAGGACAACCTGCGTCGCATCGCAGAAGCACTGGGCAAGTCGGTCGAGGAGCTGACGGTGGTGATCCTCGACAAGCCTCGCCACGAGGAGCTCATCGGCAACGTGCGCGAGCTCGGGGCCTCGGTCATCGCCATCCCTGACGGCGACGTCATGGGATCGCTGCGGGTGCTGGTGCCAGGCGGCGGCGTCGACGTCGCCCTCGGCGTGGGCGGCACTCCGGAAGGCGTTCTCACCGCCTGCGCGGTCCGCGCCCTTGGAGGGGACATGCAGTGCCGCCTCGCCCCTCAGGACGACGAGGAACGCGAGAAGCTCGAGGAGGAGGGGGCCGACATCGACCGCGTGCTCTTCCTGGATGACCTGGTGCAGGGACAGGAGTGCGCCTTCGTGGCCACCGCGGTGACCGCCACCGTCTTCCTTTCCGCTCCCGAGCAGACGGCCTCGGGCTGGAAGGTGGCGTCCTTCGTGGGCACGCCGCGCCACCCGGCCCTGTTCGTCACCGCCCTGCTCCCCGAGAGCCAGTCGGACACCTGAGCGCCGCCTCCGCAAACCCTCAGCCTCGGCGCTGACTCGACGCCCGCGGCGTAGTTCGGCCCCCCTCGCCGGCCGCCGGCTTCAGCGCTGCAGACTCGTCGGAGTGTTGCTGCTGCTCACGAGGATCCGATCGGGGTCGAGGCGGCGTCAGGTCCGTGATGCGAGTCCAGCTCGAGGGTCATGCAGACGCTGTTCGGGCTCGGTCCGTACTCGGCGAAAGGCTCGCAGGTCTCGAACCCTGCCGAGGCATAGAGGGCCCGCGCTGGAGCGAAGGCCGCCATCGATCCGGTCTCCAGACTCACCCGCTGGCAGCCCCGAGCGCGCGCGACGTCCACGAGGTGGTCGACCATCGCCCGGCCGACGCCTCTTCCCCTCGCTTCTACGGCGGTGTGCATCGACTTGACCTCGGCATGGAACTCGTCGAGCTGCTTCAAGGCTCCGACCCCGAGAAGCTGACCGTCCTCGCGGATGCTGAAGAACGACACGTTCTCGGCCAGGAGCCCTGTGATGTCGAGTGCATGCACATCCTCGGGAGGGCTGTGTTCCTTGGCGAAGGCGACATGCTTCCCGAGGAGCGCTCGCACGTCGGGAGACTCCGGATCGTCCATCCGGACCACGAACTCGCCCATCCGGGCATTCTGCCCGAGGCATGTCATTCCGTCCTTCGTCGGGCAGCGTCGTGATCCGCCTCGGCCAGTTCTCTGAACTCATCGGGGACGCCACCCGCTTCACGGAAGACGACGGCCCCGTAGCCGAGCGCATCCCGGCCGAACCTTGCCCGCACCTTGTCCATCGCCCGGTCCAACGCCCAGCGGGCCGAGGCGGCCGCCGTACCCGGGCGGTGCTCTTCGTCACCGATGCCGAAGGGCAACTCGAGCTGGAGAGCGGACTCCGCAACGAGGTTGGACACCGAGATCGCTAGGAGCGTGATCTCGCGCTCAGCCGGGTGATCGGCGAGGGCTGCATTCGCGAGACGGACGCCCAATTCGGTGAGCGTGAGCGTCGTCGAGATCCCCTCGGGCAGCGTCACCGACCGCGTCACCGAGCGGAGACCCGTGAACCGAACACGGACGGTGATGGTCCGTCCGGCGCGTCCGCTAGCCCGCAGCCGCGTCGCCACCCGGTCGGCAAGGAACCCCAGCACGGCCACTAGCAGCTGCTCCGTGGCGACACGACGGCCGAGGGCGGACTGCGCACCCAGCGAACGCGGTGTCCGACCGGATTGGATCGGGCGGGGATCGACATTGACCGCCAGTGACGAGAGCTTCGCTCCCGCAGCCTGGCCAAGCAGCCTCCGCAAAGTAGACGGCGACGCCGAGGCGAGCTCGCCGATGGTACGGATACCCGTACCCGCCAGCCGCGTCCTCGTGACCGGCCCGATCCCCCACACCAGTTCGACCGGCAACGGGTCGAGGAACTCCTGCTCGTTCCCGGCTTCCACAACGACGACGCCCTCGGGTTTGGCGACCTGCGAGGCGACCTTGGCGAGATGCTTGGTTGTGGCCACGCCAACGGAGATCGGCAAGCCGAGTTCAACGCGCACCCGCCGACGAATCTCTGCTGCGATCTCGGCGGGCGCCCCGAACAGATGTAGCGAGCCGGCCACGTCAAGGAACGCCTCGTCGATCGATACCCGCTCAACCAGCGGGGTGAAGCAGCGCAGCACGTCGATCACGGCATCGCCCAGACGCTGGTACTCCCGGAAGTGGCCGCCGACGAACGCCAGGCCTGGACACACTTGGCGAGCGCGCCATCCGGGCATGCCGGCGTGGACGCCAAACGCCTTCGCTTCGTAGGACGCGGCGAGGACCACACCCCCGCCCACGGCGAGCGGCCTTCCCTGCAGGCGGGGGTCGATCAACTGCTCCACCGACGCGTAGAAGGCGTCAAGGTCGGCGTGGAGGATCGTCGCCCGCCGGCGGAACGCCATCGCCCGACAGCGTATCGAACTCGTGTTCGACCACAACCAGACGGACCGCAGTCACGCGAAGCCTGGCGCCCGACGCCGGAGAGACCGCGACCACGCCCGATTCATCGGTTAGGTCGGAGGAAGTTCCAGGGGAGCGGAGCAGGAGCGGTGCAGCTGCGGGTCGACGAAACCGGCCACCCAGGAGATCCGCCGGTCCCGCAGGCTCAAGACATTGACGGCGGCGAGCCGGAACCGCTGCCCGTCGTACTGGTAGCACGCGAAGGCCCTTGGCCGTTCGCCGCGATCGGTACGAGGCGCCACGGACCGCGAACATCCGCTCGGCCAGGAAACGGCTGACGTCGGCGCGGCCGGCAAACCAGGCGGGAAGCGGCGGCATGGTGAAGCGCACGTCCGTCCGCCAGCAGGTCGAGCAGAGCCGCGATATCAGCGCGCTCCCATGCCGTCACGAAGGCATCCACCAGCGAAGGGCGGCCGCTCGGGCCGAGCGACGACAGCTCAGTCTGGTGGCTGCGGGGTGGCACCGCTGCTCGACCGCTGCCCGGGCGCGCTGTGTGGCGCTATTGACCGACCCGGGCGTGGTGTCGAGCATCGCCGCGACCTCGGCGGCTGTGAACCCGAGCACCTCACGCAGAAGCAGCACCGCGCGCTGGTTGCCCCCCAGGTGCTGAAGCGGCGCAACGGGAAGGCCAACTCAACGCTCTCCCGCGGCAGGTTCGCCGATGCTGGGTCGGACTCCTCCTCCGAGGGCAGATCGTCGGGCCACGGCTCGAGCCAGACCG
>JALYHF010000291.1 GCA_030776745.1 Actinomycetota bacterium
GCCTCGCGGATGCGCTGCAGGATCACCTGCTTGGCCGTCTGGGCGGCGATGCGGCCGAAGTTCTCCGGGGTGTCGTCCCACTCCCGCACCACGTTGCCGTCCTCGTCGAGCTCTTGGGCGTACACCAGGAACTCCATGGTGTCGGGGTCGATGGTGACCACCGCCTCCTCGGCGGCTCCCGGCATGCGCTTGTAGGCGGCCACCAAGGCGTTGGCCAACGCGTCGAGCAGCGTCTCCACGCCGATGCCCTTCTCGCGGGCGACCAGCTGGAGCGCCTCCATGAACTCGAAGTTGCCTTTCACGGTCTCTGTTCCCCTCCCGGACGGGGCCCCAACCCCGTCCTCCTCGCCGAGGCGGTGGCCCCTGCCCCGCCCGGCGCCGTGTCCTTCCCCGTCGCCTTCTTGCGGGGGGCCTTGCCGGGCCTGGGCTCGGGGCCCCACTCGAAGACGGTCCGGGCCCGCTCGATCTCGTCGTAGACGAGGCGACGGGCGACGCCCTTGCCCGGGCCCTCGGCCGGGACGAGGACGATGCCCTCGTCGTCGGCGGCGGCCAGCCGGCCCTGCTGGCGGCGTTCTCCGGCCACCTCCGGCCGGGTCTTCACCGAGACGGTGGAGCCCACGAAGCGACGGAAGTGCTGGGGCTGGCGAAGCGGACGCTCGACGCCCGGGCTCGACACCTCGAGCGTGTAGCGCCCCGGAATCGGGTCGTGCTCGTCGAGCAGCCGTGACACCCGGGTGGTGACCACGCTGATGGCATCGAGGTCGACGCCGCCGTCGCGGTCGATGAAGACCTGGAGAGCGCCGCCGGAGAACCGCAGGTCGACGAGCTCGAAGCCGTCGGCGGTGAGAAGCGGCTCGAGTAGCTCTTGCACCCGCGCCACGGTGTCCACCTCGCCACCTCCCCTCTCCTCGTCGAAGGTCCGACCACACGAACAAAAGCGTGGGCACCCGCCCACGCCTCACCCCCGATACCCGAAACCGAACGGAACAGCGACGAAAGCATAGCGGCCCGAGGCGCCTCCCTTCAGTCGCCCGTGGCCGGGCCTTGAGCCTTCGCCAGGGCGGAGGCCACCTCTTCCAACGGGAGCTCGTCTCGCTGGCCGCCGGCGCGGCGCTTCCGCTCGACCACCCCCCGAGCCAGGCCCTTTGCGCCCACGATCAGCTGCGTGGGCATGCCGAGGAGGTCGGCGTCGGCGAACTGCACGCCGGGTGACAGGCCGCGATCGTCGTAGAGCACGCTCAGCCCCGAAGCCACCAGCTCCCCGTAGAGCTTGTCGGCGGCTTCGGCCACCTCGGCGCTGCGGGCGCTGCCCAGGGCGAGCAGGTGCACCGAGAAGGGCGCCACCTCCGGGGGCCAGACCAACCCGGCGTCGTCATGGTGCGCCTCGGCCACCACGGCGGGTGCCCGGCTCACCCCGATGCCGTAGCAGCCCATCCAGTACGGCTGCTCCGTGCCACTCTCGTCGGAGAAGGTGGCACCGGGCATCTTCTCCGAGTACCGGCGCCCGAGCTGGAAGGTGTGCCCGGCCTCGACGGAACGGACGACCTCGAGAGGGGAGCCACACCGGGGGCACGGATCGCCCTCGGCCACCGTGGCCAGGGCGCACCACTCGTCGACCCTGAAGTCGCGGTGGAGGATGGCCCCCGTGACGTGGTGGTCGGCCTTGTTTGCTCCCGTCACCCACGCCTGGCCCGGCTTGTTGACGGCGTGGTCGGCGATGACCCTGACGCCATGGTCCTGGAGGCCCATGGGCCCGATGTAGCCCTTCACCAGCTCCGGATGGGCGGCGAAGTCCGCGTCCTCGAAGGGGCGGAGGCCTATGGGGACCCGCACCTCACGGTCGCCGGGAACGAGGGCGACGACGGGGTTGCCCTCGGGGTCGGCCAGAGCGATGCACTTCAGCATGCCGGCGGCGCTCAGCCCCGGGATCCGTTCGGACAAGAGCTCCACCACGAGGTCGATCCCGGGCCGATCCGGTGTGACGTGCTCGGCGAGGGGCTGGTGGGACCACTCTGGTCCGTCCGGCGCCGCCTCGGGCGCTCCGGCCGCGGCCGCCTCGATGTTGGCGGCGTACCCGCAGGAGGGACAGCGGGCGAAGAGATCCTCCCCGATGGCGCTCGGCACCATGAACTCGTGGTTGACGTCGCCGCCAATGGCGCCGGCCTGTGCCTCCACCGGCGCGAAGCTCAGGCCCAGCCGTGTGAAGATCCGACAGTAGGCGTCGTACATCGCCCGGTACGAGGCCCGCATGGCGTCCGGCGAGACGTCGAAGGAGTAGGCGTCCTTCATGATGAACTCTCGGCCCCGGAGCAGGCCGAAGCGGGGCCGGGCCTCGTCTCGGAACTTGGTCTGGATCTGATAGACGTTGAGGGGCAGGTCCCGGTAGGACTCGACGTCCACGGAGACCGTGGCCGTCACGACCTCCTCGTGGGTCGGCCCCAGTACGAACTCGCCACCACGTGCCTCCACCCGGAACGCCGGCAGGGCCTCGTCGAGAAGGCTGATGCGACCGCTCTGCTCCCACAGCTCGAGTGGTTGGAGCACGGGCATCAGCATCTCCTGGGCGCCGGCCGCGTCCATCTCCTCCCGAACGACGCGCTCGACGTTCTGCAGCACCCGCCAGCCGAGAGGCAGGTAGGTGTAGATGCCGGAGGCCAGCCGTCTGATGTAGCCGCCTCGCACGAGGAGCTGGTGGCTGACAGCCTCGGCGTCTGCCGGCGCTGCCCGCAGGGTGCGTACGAGCAGGCGAGACATCCGCATGGCGGCGAGGTTACCGGCCTGGTCCCCCGCGGCCGTGCCGCCGCGAGGATGCCTTGCCTCGGCTGGAAATGCATGAAAGACTATGGGCGACGACGCCGGTCCTCCGGCTCGTCCGCCCGACCAGCGCTCGCGTCCTCGCCCTCACCGGCCTCCCGTCGTCGCACACCCTCCGGAGGACTCGATGCCCACGCGCCCCGTCAACGTTCTGGTCGCCGCCCTCGTCGCCGTTGCCGCCGTTCCGCTCCTGGTGTCTCCGGCGGCGGCTGCCGTGGTGCACGAGCAAGGGTTCGCGGGGACCGTGGCCGGGTTCCGCAGCTGGTACGGCAGCTACGGCCTGGGGGACATCGGCACCTCGTGGTGCGTCGACCACGGGCCTCCCGCGCCCGACGTCGCCCACGACTACGTAAGGGCCGAGCTCTCCGAGCGGGACGCCTCCACCCGCCAGGCCCTCGCTTGGGCCGTCGGCGCCCATGGCCCGGGCGCAGACCGGGTGCAGGCGGCCGCTCTCATGCTCGTGCTGCACGACCTGATGGGAGCGCGCTACCCGAGGGGGACCCTGGCCGTGGACCGACTGGGGAGTCGAGACCTGATCGGCTTCGAGGGCCAGGAGCAACTGGTGATCGAGCGGGCCCGGACCATCAAGGCGGACGCCGTGTCTCGCTCCGGCCTGCAGGCACCGCTCACCCTCGAGGCCGAGGCGCAGACCGTGCCGCCGGGCCGGGCCGGGTCACTGCTGGTTCGCCTTCGCGACGCGGCCGGCAGAGGCGTGGGCGGCATCCCGCTCCACACCACCGCCACCGGCGCCGTGCTCGTCGGCCCGGCCGATGCCACCACCGGCCCCGACGGCTCTCAGGCCTTCCCCTTCACGGCCGTGGCCGGAGAGAACCGCTTCGAGGTCTCGGGCCTCGTGCCCGACCTGACGCTGCAGTCCTTCGCCCCGCGCCGAGCTCGGGCCCAGCGGGTCGTGCGGCCGGCCCGGGTGCCGGTGACCGCCGTGACCGCCTTCACGGGGGTCCCCCGACGCCGGCTCCTGGTGAGGAAGAGCGGCGACGCCGCCGCCTACCTCAGCGTGGCGGGGGCTCGGTTCGAGGTGTCACCGGCGGCCGGCGGGCCACCGGTGGGCACGCTGGTCAGCGACGCCACCGGCTCCACCGGCAGCCTCGACGTCCCCGCCGGATGGTACGAGGTGCGAGAGGTGGAGGCCCCACCCGGGTACACCACCGCCGGGCCCTGGTCGGTGGACCTCACCACCGGCGACGTGACGCTCGAAGCCGCCGACCGGGCCAGGCCGGGACGCCTCGAGCTGACCAAGGTCGACGCCTCCACCGGTCGCCTCCTCGCCGGGGCCGGCCTGAGGGTGGACTACGACGCCGACCGCGATGGCGCCTTCGAGACCAGCGTGGCCGCCGTCACCACCACGGAAGCAGCCACGGTGAGGACGGGCCTCCTCCCCGGTGACTACCAGGTGAGCGAGGTCTCCCCACCGCCGGGCTATCAGTCACTGGCCGCCCCGGTCCGTTTCCACATGGCCGCCGGAGAGACGGCCACCGTGCGCATCGCCAACGCGCCGGTGGCCGTGGCCGTCCCGCAGCCTCCCCCCTCGCTGCCGCCCTCCCCACCCTCGACCTCCGTGCCACCCCGACGGCCCGTGCCGCCTCAGGCCTCGCCGCCTCGAGCCCTGCCCCGCACGGGCGCAGCGGCGCTGCACCACGCGGCCGTGGGCGCCGGCCTGGTGAGC
>JALYHF010000292.1 GCA_030776745.1 Actinomycetota bacterium
CCCACGACAGGTGCATGGCGGCAAGGGCGACGAGGCCACCAGCGGCGGCCTTGACCACGGGAGCGTCGAGGCGCGCCGCGACCGAACCGGCCACCAGGCCGAACCCCGCCGCCGCCGGCCATCCCCCCGAGGCGCTCGCTCCTCCAGCGAGGGCGAGCACCGCCGCCAGCGCCAAGACCCACGAGTTGCCGCCGGCGGCGACGATGACCGCCGCCCCGCACAGACCGGCGCGCAGGGCGGCGTCGAGGACACCGAGCCCGGTGGCGCCGGGGGCGGCGAAAACGGCGGCGACGGCGAACGCCACCGCCAACGGGACGACCAAGGACCGACCCGACCGCTCCAACGCTGCCGCCACGAGGGCCAGCACCCCGGCGACGGCCACCGCCGTCGCGGCCAGGACGAGCACGTGCAGGCCGTCGATCAGCTTGCGCTGGCGGCCGTCAGCCGCCGCCTCCAGCACGACACGAGGCCCCCGCCTCCGAAGAGGCGGGGGCCCGAGGATTCGTGTCCCTGGTGCGGACTAGATGCCGCCGGCATCGGTGGCGTTGCGCCGGCGGCGGGCGACGACCAGGCCGGTCGCCCCGATGCCGACCAAGCCGACGGCGGCGGCGGTGAGCGGTGCATTGGAGGAGGACGACGAGCCACCGGCGCTCGCCTGTGTGGCGGTGAGCTTCGACCCGGTCAGGACGTCCTTCTTGCCGTCGGTCTCGACGACCTGGAGCGGGATGGACTCCAGCGGCGACCCGAGGGTCGTGGCGCTCACCGCCTGAGACCCGGCGACCACCTGCGGAGCGCCCTTCGGGACGTTCACCGCGTCGGCCTTGAAGATCTCGACGTGGTGGGAGCCCGGCTTCACCGCTTCGGGGACGGCGACGGTGGCGTCGACCGAGCCGGTGCTGTCGGTGGTGAAGGTGCCGACGTAGAGGGGCTCGGACCGGAAGACGACCCGGATGTCGATGTTGATGCCGAAGTCCCGGCACACCACGCGGATGCGGATCTCCGAGTTCGTGCGGGTGACGCTGGTCTGGCACCGCCCGGCCTTGGGCGGGTATTGGGAGCGGTGCCTCGCCGACGAGACGCCGGCGAGGGGACCCGCTACCAGCCCCAGCGACAGGGCGATCACGGCGAACAGTCGAACGATCCGCGTTGTCATCTGGGCCATCCCCTCTCGAATCGCCCTTGCCGCTGCGGACGCAGTCCGGCTGAGCCTCGGTGTCCGTCATACGTGGCGCAGCGGCCACCGGATCAAAACTCGCGAACGAGGATCAGGGCAGGATCTGTACGGGGGTGCCGACCGGGGCCAGGTCGGCCAGGCGGGTGACGGCCTCGTTGGTCATGCGAAGACAGCCGTTGCTCACGGCCTGGCCGACCGCACCCGGACGGTTCGTGCCGTGGACGGCGATCTGGCCGATGCCGCCGCCGAAGCTGTGGAGCACTTCGGAGAACCCGGCCACGCTGAGCTGGTAGGCGCCGTAGGGGCCGTTGGGGTTGTCCAGCTTGACCACGGCGTCGACGTAGAAGTCCCCGATGGGGCTCGGAGTGGCGGGAGCGCCGATGGCGACCGGCTCCTCGAGGATGACCGTGTCGCCGTGGTAGGCCCTGAGCCGGCGGGCACCCAGCTCCACCACCAACCGGTTGGGCACGGTTCGCAGGCCCACGTCGGCGGCCTTCACCCACCCCGTGGTCCCGTTGGGGCGCACGGGTACGGCGACCTGGAGCCACTCGCCCTGGTGATGACGCACCAGGAAGCTCAGCGGGATGCCTTCGAGCGTGGGATTGGGGAGGGAACGCCGGGCGCCCGGCGCCGAGGGGTCGTCGTAGACGGCGACGGAGGGCACGGCGGCGTCGGCCACGGTAAAGGCGGCAGGAGCCGGTGGTGGCGCCGGGGGTGGTGCGGCCTCGACGACGGGGGCCGGTTGCTGCCGGGCCGGAAGGGCGGGCCTGGTGCCGCCACCACCCTGGCTGCAGCCGGCCACCACCACGGCGGGAACGAGACCGACCAGGGAGACCCACCGGCGGCGCACCATGGCAGCAGGGTACCGGCGCTGACGCGGGCCGGCGCCCGCTACTGCAGAGGCGACAGCGCCTGCTGCCGTTCGACCAAGGAGCGCCAGCAGCGGGCCAGACGCTCACGCTCGAGTCGCTGCTGGTCCTCGAGGTGGTCCCGCTCCGGCTGGTCGGAGTGGCGCCGGGGCGGCGGCCACTTCACGGCGACCGGCGGCTCCGCCGTCGCCTGCCCGTCGGGCTCCGGCGGCCGTCGCAGCTCCGCCAGGACGGACCGGGGACTGATGTCGGGCACCGCCGGAGCGAAATCGATCCGCCTCCGGCCCGAGGGCTCTCCGGCCATCGGATGGTAGCCGAGCTCGGCGAAGGTGCGGGCGGGGATCACCCAGACCGCGCCGTCGTCGGTGGCCAGTTGGTGAGCCCCCGGGAACCCGCCCAGGGCCACCCGGCGCTGGAGCAGCCGGGGTGGGAACCCGTAGCGCTCGGCCGCCTGCTCCACCGTCAGCAGGTCTTCGCTCCGACCGATCTCGGCCATGGCCACGCTGGTCAGTCGGTGAGCCGCCGACGGCGACCGACGACCACGGCTCCGGCACCGATGCCCACGAGGCCGACGGCGGCGGCCGTGAGCGGCAGCGTGGACGAGGCGCCCGTGCGGGACAGGCCGGTGCTGGAGTGCACGACGCCCCCGGCCCCGCCCCCGCCGCCGCTGCCCGCCCCAGCTTCCATCACCAAGATGGCGACCGACTCCTCCAAGGGCCGACCGGCGGGGTCGACGCCCGTCGCCCGCAGCGTGTGCTCGCCAGGGGGAGTGGACTCGGGGATCACCACGCTGGCCGCAGCCGTGCCGTCGGCGTCGGCGGTGAACTCCCCGAGCCGGACGGGATCCGAGAACAGCCGGACCAGCACGATGCTGCGGGGACGGAAGCCCCCGCATGTCAGGACGACTCGAACGCCCGGCCGCACGACGGTGACGCTGACGCGACAGGCATTGGCCCGCGGCGGGTACTGCTGCGCCGAGGCGGCGCCGGCCAGAGGCCCGGTGACGATCCCGGCGCTGAGCGCCAGCGCGCCAACCACGGAAATGAGGCGGTGTCTCACGAGCGATCTCCTGTCGTCGCCGTTCTCAGGAACCGGCGCCGGGGCGGCGGCGGGGGGAACGGCAGGCTTGCGCACACCACCTGGTCTTCGACGCCCACCAGGGCGCGCTTGAGCGAATGGCCCGAAAGCGACCGGAAGATCCGGCCCTGCGCCGCCGCCCTTCTCGGGACTACAGGTACTCGACGGCGGGGCCCGGGGGCAGGCGCCGGCGGGCGTCGAACACGTAGCGGGCGTGGGCGGCCACGGCCTCCATGGGGAAGGCGTCATGGTCGGTGAGCAGCACCACGGCGTCTGCGTCGGCCAGCTCCTGGGGGGTGACCTCGACCCGCGTCACGCGGTGGTCCACGTGGCCTTCGACGACGTGGGGGTCGGCCGCTCGCACGTCGGCGCCCAGGGCCAACAGGCGCTCGGCCACCACCATCGCCGGTGACTCGCGGGCGTCGCCGGTGTTGCGCTTGTAGGCCAGGCCGAGGAGGAGGATGCGGCTGCCGTTGACCGCCATGCGGCGCCGGTTGAGCGCCTCCGTCACCCGGCGCACCACGTAGTCGGGCATGTGGTCGTTGACGTCGTTGGCCAGCTCCACGAAGCGGAAGCTCTGGCCCAGGCGGCGCCGCACCCGCCACGACAGGTAGGACGGGTCGATGGGCAGGCAGTGACCGCCCACGCCCGGGCCCGGGGTGAAGGCCATGAAACCGAAGGGCTTGGTGGCGGCGGCGTCGATCGCCTCCCACACGTTGATGCCGAGATCGGTGGCGAACATGGCCATCTCGTTCACCAAGGCGATGTTGACGTGGCGGAAGGTGTTCTCGAGCAGCTTGGCCAGCTCCGCCTCCTTGGGCGACGACACCGCGACGGTGCGCTCGACCAGGCTGGCGTAGAACCCCTGCACGGCGGCCAGGGAGGACGCGTCCACCCCGGAGACCACCTTGGGGGTGTTGACCACGGTCCACTCCGGGTTCCCCGGGTCGATGCGCTCGGGGCTGTAGCCGAGGTGGAACCACTCCCCCGCGGCCAGTCCCGAGCCTTCCTCGAGGATGGGCGCCACCAGCTCCTCGGTGGTGCCGGGGTAGGTGGTGGACTCGAGCACCACGGTCGCCCCGGGGCGCAGGTACCGGGCCAGCGTGGCGGCGGACGCCTCGATGTAGGACAGGTCGGGGATGCCTTCCCGCAGCGGCGTCGGGACGGTGATGACGGCCACGTCGAAGCCGGCCAGGCTCTTGGCCGAGGACGAGGGTCGGTAGCGCCCGGATTCCAAGGCGGCCGCCAGCACGGCGCCCGGCACGTCCTCCACATAGGACTCGGCGCCGGCCAGGCTCTTCACCCTCGCCTCGTCCACGTCGTAGCCCACCACGCGATAGCCCACCTCGACCGCTCGCATGGCCAAGGGGAGGCCCACGTAGCCCTGACCCACGACGACGACCTTTGTCTGTTCCGGAGCGTTCACGCGCAAATGGTGGCAGGTCCGGCCCCACCCCGCGTTCCCGGGGCTCGCTCAGGGGGCGACAGG
>JALYHF010000293.1 GCA_030776745.1 Actinomycetota bacterium
ACTGCGCCAACAACTACGGGCCCTACCAGTTCCCCGAGAAGGTCGTTCCCCTCTTCACCACCTACGCCCTCGACGACCGGCCGCTCCCGCTGTACGCCTCGATGCACCACCGCCGGGAGTGGATCCACGCCCTCGACCACTGCCGGGCCATCGACCTGGTGGTGACCTCGGGCCGCGTGGGGGAGACCTACCACGTGGGCACCGGCGTGGAGAGGAGCGTCGAGGAGATCGCCGACCTCGTCCTTGCCGCCCTGGGCAAGCCCGCCAGCCTCAAGTCGGTAATCCCCGACCGCCCGGGCCACGACCGCCGCTACCTCCTCGACTGGTCGAAGATCCGCCGGGAGCTGGGCTGGGAGCCGACGGTCCCGTTCGACCAGGGCATGGCCGACACCGTGCGCTGGTACGCCGCCGGGCGGGACTGGTGGGAGCCGCTGCGGGAGCGGGCCCCGGTGGTGGAGGAGAGCGCCTGGGCGCAGGCATGAGGATCCTGATCACCGGAGCAGAGGGCCAGCTCGGCAGGGAGCTGGTGGCGGCTTTCCCCGGCCACGAGGTGGTGGGCACCGGCCGGGACACCGTCGACGTGGAGGACCGCGACAGCGTCCTCGTGGCCATGACCACCCTTCGGCCCGACGCCGTCGTCCACGCCGCCGCCTGGACCGATGTCGACGGGTGCGAGGTCGAACCGCACCGCGCCCTGCGGGTCAACGCCCTCGGCACCCGCCACGTGGCCCACGGGGCCCGGCTGGTGGGCGCCCGCCTCTGCTACGTCTCCACCGACTACGTGTTCGCCGGTGACGCCCGGCGGCCGTACACGGAGTGGGACGAGACGGGGCCGATCTCGTCCTACGGCCGCTCGAAGCTGGGCGGCGAGCGGGAGCTGGACCCCGCCTCGACCATCGTGCGCACGTCCTGGCTCTGCGGCCGCCACGGCCCGAACTTCGTGAAGACGATGCTGCGGCTGGCCGGCGAGCGCGACGAGCTGGAGGTGGTGGACGACCAGCACGGCTGCCCCACCTTCGCCGACGACCTGGCCGGCGCCATAGCCATGCTCGTGCTCGAGCGTCTCCCCGGCACCTTCCACGTCACCAACCAGGGCCGGACCACCTGGTTCGAGCTGGCCCGCGAGACGTTGGCCGCCGCCGGCCAGGACCCGGGCAGGATCAGGCCCGTGCCCAGCGCCGAGCTGCGTCCTGCCCGCCCGGCCCCCCGCCCGGCGTGGTCGGTCCTCGACAACGCCGCCCTGCGACTGTCCGGCCTGCCCCTCCTGGCCGACTACCACGAGCCGTTGGGCCGCCTGGTCAAGGAGCTCGTGGGATGAGCGAGGCGCAGGGCGGGACCGCATGAGCCGCGTCGCCGTCGTCGGCACCGGCTACGTGGGCCTCACCACCGGGGCGTGCCTGGCCCATCTCGGCCACGAGGTCGTCTGCGCCGACGTCGTGGCCGAGAAGGTGGAGCGGCTGAGCCAGGGCCACATCCCCATCTTCGAGTCGGGCCTGGAGCAGCTGGTCCGCGACGGCCTGGCTGCCCGACGGCTGTCGTTCGTCCTCGGCGCTGCTCACGCCGTGGACGGCGCCGAGTTCGTCTTCCTCTGCGTGCCCACGCCCCAGCGCCACGACGGGTCGGCCGACATGAGCTACATCGAGGGCGCCGCTCACGAGATCGCCCCCCACCTCGGCACGGGAACGGTGGTCATCAACAAGTCCACCGTCCCGGTGGGCTCGGCGCGGGTGGTCGAGCAGGCCCTCGCTCGGGAGGACGTCTTCGTCGTCTCCAACCCGGAGTTCCTCCGGGAGGGCACCGCCGTCCACGACTGGCTCAACCCGGACCGTATCGTGATCGGCAGCGAGGACCCGGCGGCCGCCATCCGCGTGGCCTCGTTGTTCGAGGCCCTGAGGGCGCCGCTCCTGGTGACGGACCCGGCGTCGGCCGAGACCATCAAGTACGCGTCCAACGCCTTCTTGGCCACCAAGGTCTCCTTCGTCAACGCCGTGGCCAACCTGTGCGAGGCGGTGGGGGCCGACGTGCGCGAGGTCGTGCTGGGCATGGGGTACGACAAGCGCATCGGCTTCGAGTTCCTGAAGCCGGGACCTGGGTGGGGCGGGTCGTGCTTCCCCAAGGACACCCGGGCCCTGGTCCACATCGGCAACCGGGCGGACTACGACTTCAGCCTCCTGCGCGGGGTGATCGCCGTGAACGAGGAGCAGTACGACCGGGTGGCGACCAAGATCCTGCAGATGGCGGGCACCCCCCTGGACGGCCGCACGGTCGCGGTGTGGGGCCTCACCTACAAGGCCGGTACCGACGACACCCGGGAGTCCCCCGCGCTGGAGGTCGTGCGCCGGCTGCAGGAGCGCGGGGCCTCGGTGCGCGCCTACGACCCCGAGGCCAGGACCGAGGTGCCCGGCATCGAGCGGTGCGCCGACCCCTACGCCGCCTGCCAGGAGGCCGCCGTCCTCGCCGTGCTCACCGAGTGGGACGAGTTCCGTTGGCTCGACCTGGAGAAGGTGCGCGCCGAGATGGCCCAGCCCCGCATCGTCGACGCCCGGAACCTCCTCGACCCGGCGGCCGTGCGTCGCCACGGCTTCCTCTACGAGGGCCTGGGGCGCAGATGACCCCGAGCCGGCCGGGGCCCTCGTCGTGAGGGTGGTGGTCACCGGCGGGGCCGGGTTCCTCGGCTCCCACCTCTGTGACCGGCTGCTCGACCGAGGCGAGGAGGTGGTGGCCATCGACAACCTGCTCACCGGCCGACTGGACAACCTCGCCCATCTCTTCGGGCGCCCCGGCTTCACCTTCCAGAACCACAACGTGAGCAACTACGTCCACGTGCCGGGCCCGGTGCACGCCGTGCTGCACTTCGCCAGCCCGGCCTCGCCCAAGGACTACCTGGAGCTGCCGATCCAGACCTTGAAGGTCGGCTCGCTGGGCACCCACCACCTCCTCGGCCTGTCCAAGGACAAGGGCGCCCGCTTCGTGCTGGCGTCCACCAGTGAGGTCTACGGCGACCCGCAGGTCCACCCCCAGCCCGAGGACTACTGGGGGCACGTCAACCCCGTGGGGCCGCGGGGCGTCTACGACGAGGCCAAGCGCTTCGCCGAGGCGCTGGTGATGGCGTACCACCGCTCGCACGGGCTCGACGTGCGCATCGTGAGGATCTTCAACACCTATGGCCCTCGGTTGCGGCCGGGCGACGGGCGGGTGGTCTCGAACTTCCTCGTGCAGGCGCTCGAGGGCAAGCCGCTCACCGTCTACGGCGACGGCAGCCAGACCCGCAGCTTCTGCTACGTCGACGACCAGGTGGCGGGGATCCTCGCCCTCCTGGACTCCGACTACGTCGGACCCATGAACATCGGCAACCCGCACGACGTCACGGTGGGCCGCCTGGCCGAGCTGGTGCTCGACGTCACGGGCTCCTCCTCGGAGGTCGTGCGCCGGCCGCTGCCGGTGGACGACCCCACCCGGCGTCGCCCCGACATCTCGCTGGCCCGGCGAACGCTCGGCTGGGAGCCGCGGGTGGCCCTCGCCGAGGGGCTGTCGCGTACCGCGGCCTGGCTGCAGGGCCTGCGCCCCACGGGGTGAGCGCCGGGATGGATGGGGCGCCCAGCCAGCGGGTGAGCGCGGTGATCGTCAACTACAACGCCCGCCACCACCTCCTCGAGTGCGTGCGAAGCCTCCGGGAGGAGGGGGTGAACGACATCGTGGTGGCCGACAACGACTCGCGCGACGGCTCGGCCGAGGCGCTGGCCCGGGACCACGGCGACGTCGTGTTCCTGCCGACCGGGGCCAACCTCGGTTACGGCGCCGCCGCCAATCGCGGTGCCGCTCGCTGCGCCGGCGAGCTGCTCCTGGTCTGCAACCCGGACGTGACCTTCGAGCCCGGGGCGCTGAAGTCCCTGGTGGCCGCCATCGACACGGACGACCGCTTGGCCCTGGTCGGTCCGCGCATCGAGGGGGCCGACGGCTCCCTGTACCCGTCGCCGCGCACCTTCCCGGCCATCGGGGACGCCCTCGGCCACGCCTTCCTCGGGCTGGTGGCCCCCGGCAACGCCTTCACCCGGCGCTACCGGATGCTGGACTGGGACCGCGGCCGAGCCAGCGACGTCGACTGGGTGTCCGGATCGTGCTTCCTGGCCCGCCGCCCGGCCTGGGACGCCCTCGGCGGCTTCGACGAGCGCTACTTCATGTACGCCGAGGACGTGGACCTGTGCTGGCGGGCATGGAGGGCGGGCTGGAAGGTGGGCTTCGAGCCTGCCGCTCGGGTCGTCCACGTGCAGGGGGTGTCCACCGACCTGGTCGCCTACCGCATGGTCTTGGCCCACCACCGGTCGCTGCTGCGCTTCTCCTACCGTTCGACCACGGGGTGGCGGCGGGCCCTTCTCCCCCTGGTGACGGCCGGACTGGCGCTTCGAGCGGTCCTGGCCTGCGCCCAGCGCGCCGGGCGGCGCCGCCGACGGCGGGGGCCGGCACGGTAGGTTCGGTCCATGGGAAAGGCTTCGAGCAGCAAGAAGGTCGCCCGCGCCGCCGTCACCGGCGGCGGACGGACGAGGCAGGGCGCCCGTCCGTGGGGCTGGTACACGGCCATCGCCCTCGTCGCCGCCCTGGGTGTGGTGACGATCGTGTACAGCCGCATCGACCGCCAGGCCGCCCTCAACCCCTTGAAGTCGGAGAAGCCCCGGCCCCCGGAGGCGTCGAAGAAGTTCCCCGGCGATCACTGGCACGCCGCCTACGGGATCTACGTGTGCAATAAGTGGCTGCCCAGCATCCAGAGCGACCGAGACCCGCTGGGCATCCACACCCACAACGACGGGGTCATCCACATCCATCCCTTCACCCGGGCGGCCTCCGGACGCCGGGCCACCCTCGGGGTCTTCGCCGACGCTGTGGGCATGAGCTTGAACGAGGACAGGTTCAAGGTGCCCGGGGCCGGGACCTTCGTCGAGGGCGAGAAGTGCGGTGACAAGCGGGCGACCGTCCAGATCTTCCTCAACGGGGATGAGCGGTTCGGCGACCCCAAGGACATCCGCCTGCGTGACCGTGACGCCATCATCATCGCCTTCGCCCCCGAGGGGACCGAGATCCCGCCACCGCCGTCGCTGCGCCAGCTCGACAACCTCACCGACGTGCCGGGAAGCCCGACGGCGACCTCCTCGACCACGCAGGCGCCGTCGCAGGAGAACACCACCCCGCCGACCACCGCACCGGCCGGGCCCGAGAGCCAGGGTGCCCCCGCTCCTGGCCCCTCCGACACGGCGCCGCCGGTCCCCACAGCTCCGGGAGCACCGCCTCCGAGCGCACCGTGAGAGCGGTGGTCCTCGTGGGAGGCGCCGGGACCCGGCTGCTGCCCCTCACGCTCACGACTCCCAAGCAGATGCTGCCCATCGTCGAGGTCGCCATGATCGAGCGGGTCCTCGCCCACCTGGCGTCCCACGGCGTGAGAGAAGCCGTGCTGTCCATGGGCTACCGTCCCGACGCCTTCCTGGCCAGCTTCCCCGAGGACCGCTGCGCGGGAGTGGGTCTCACCTACGCCGTGGAGCCGGCCCCGCTCGACACCGCCGGGGCCATCCGTTTCGCCGCCCTCGCCGGGAAGCTGGACGACACCTTCGTGGTCGTGAACGGCGACGTGCTCACCGACCTCGACGTCGGTGCCCTCGTGGGCTTCCATCACGACTGCGGAGCCGAGGCCACCGTCAGCCTCACCGCCGTCGAGGACCCGTCGTCGTTCGGGGTGGTGACCACCGACGAGACGGGGCGGGTGCAGGCCTTCGTGGAGAAGCCGCCGCGGGAGGACGCCCCCTCGAACCTGATCAACGCCGGCACCTACATCCTCGAGCCGGGTGTCCTCGACCGGATCCCACCAGGGCGGCGGGTGTCGATCGAACGCGAGGTGTTCCCGGCTCTGGTGGAGCTCGGCGTGCTGTACGCCATGCCCTCCGACGGCTACTGGATCGATGCCGGCACGGCGGCCAAGTACCTGCAGGCCCACACCGACCTCCTCGCCGGTGGGCGCGGGAGCCCCCCGGCGCCAGGGGCCAGAGAGGGCGCCACCGGCGTGTGGACGCTGGGTGAGCCGGTCGTGGATGGCGAGGTCATGCCGCGCTCGCTCGTCGGCGACGCCGCCTTCGTCGGCGGCGGTTCGGAGGTGCGCGGCTCGGTGGTCGGCGCCGGCGCCCGGGTCGAGTCCGCCACCGTCGTCGATTCCGTGCTCCTCCCCGGTGCCGTGCTCCACGCCGGCTCGGCCGTCGAGGGTTCCATCATCGGAGCAGCCGCCGTCGTGAGGGAGGGGGCGACCGTCTCGGGCCTGTCGGTCGTGGGCGACGGTGTCGACGTCCCGGCCGGCGCCCACCTCCACGGCCAGCTGGTGCCGCAGCCATGAGGGTGTCGCCCCCCACCCGGTGGCCGTGAGGGCCCTCGTCACCGGCGGCGCCGGGTTCATCGGCTCGACGCTGGTGGACCGCCTCCTCGCCGCCGGCCACGCCGTCGACGTCGTGGACGACCTGTCCACGGGGTCCCTCGCCAACCTCTCCGAGGCCCGCTCGAACCCAGGCCACGACTTCACCTTCCACCGCCTCGACGTCCGGGCCGAGCAGCTGGTGGGCCTGGTCGCGCGGCGCCGGCCCGAGGTCATCTTCCACCTGGCCGCCCAGGCCGACGTGCGGGTCTCGGTGGCCCGCCCCGTCTTCGACGCCGAGGTGAACGTGCTGGGGACGATCAACGTGGCCGAGGGCGCCCGGCAGGCCGGCACCAGGAAGGTGGTGTTCGCATCCAGCGGCGGCACGATCTACGGGAACGTCGACCCGGCCGACCTGCCCGTGCGGGAGTCGCAGCCGCAGCGTCCGGTCTCGCCCTACGGCGTGGCCAAGAAGGCGGCCACCGACTACCTGGTCGCCTACCGCGAGATGCACGAGGTCGAGTTCACCGCCTTGGCGCTGGCCAACGTGTACGGGCCCCGTCAGGACCCCCACGGCGAGGCCGGCGTGGTGGCCATCTTCGCCGGGCGCCTGCTGGGCGGCGAGGGATGCACCATCTTCGGGGACGGCGAGCAGACCCGCGACTTCGTCTTCGTGGACGACGTCGTCGACGCCTTCGTGCGGGCGTCCGACCGTGGTGGGGGACTGGTCCTCAACATCGGGACCGGCGTCGAGACGTCGGTGAACCGGCTGTACGAGACCATGGCCGCCGCCGCCGGCGTGACGAAGCCCCCCACCTACGAGCCGGCCCGTCCGGGGGAGCTCTTGCGATCGGCCCTCGACCCCGGCCGGGCCGCCATCCACCTCGGGTGGCGGCCCTGGACCACCCTGCCGGAGGGAAGCCGAGCCGTGCTCGACTGGTTCCGGTCCCGGCCCTCCTGACGTCCGCCCTGGGTGCGGCCGTCCTAGCGAAAGAGGTCCTCGGCCGGGGTGCGCACCACCTCGGCCTTGACCGATGCCTCCCTGAGCCAGGTCGGGTCCACCCCCCGCACCACGGCGACGGGCACGCCCTCCGCCTTCCCCATCACCAGCTCGGCCGCGGCGGCGATCTCGTCGGCCACGCACACCTCGGTGACCAGGAGCGCACGACCGGAGGCGTCGGGGCTGCCGCGAAGGTCGACCACGGCGGCCACGCCGGCGCAGCCGATGGCCACGTCTGTCACCCCGCGGCGCCAGGACCGGCCGAAGGTGTCCGAGACGACCACGCCGACCGCGGCGCCGCTCCGGGCCCGCAAGCCGTCCCTGACCCGGCGGGCCGATCGGTCTGGGTCGACCGGGAGCAGGGCGGCGTGGCCGAGCTCGACGTTGGAGAGGTCGACACCGGCGTTGGCGCACACGAACCCGTGGCGGGTCTCGCTCACGATCAGCTCGCCGCGCCGGCGCAGGATGCGCACGGACTCGCGCTCCACCAGCTCCCGGCGGGCCGTGGCGTCGTCGAGGCCCACGATCGCCAGCCGGCCTTCGGCCTTGGACACCACCTTCTGGGTGACCACCACGACGTCGCCGTCGACCAACGTGGTGTGGCCGGCGATGAGGTCGGCCAACACGTCACCGGGGCGGACCTCGGGCAGCCCCTCCACCGGCAGCACGGAGATCGCTCTCAGCGGTCCACGCCCTCGTCTCAGGCGTCGAGGACCACTCGGGCCAGGGCGGCGGCCTCGGC
>JALYHF010000294.1 GCA_030776745.1 Actinomycetota bacterium
GTCCGAGCCCGTCTCCGCCACCGGCCGGTCTGTTCCCGGGGAGCGTCCACGGCCGGCCGAGCCCGAGCGGCGGCAGACGGCCCGAGGAGGCGACGGCGGCCGGGCCGGCAACGGGGGCAACGGGAAGGTCCTCTCGCCGGTCGTGCGCCGCCTCATCGCCGAGCACGGCCTGGACCCGGCCGAGATCACCGGCAGCGGCGTGGGCGGGCGCATCACCCGCTCCGACGTGTTGAGCCTCATCGACGCCAGGGGCGGGGCGGCGGCGGCCACACCGCCGGCCCCGTCGACTCCGTCCCAGGCTCCGACGGCGCCGGTCGAAGCGGCGCCCCGACCGTCGGAAGGGACCGAAGGGAGGGAAGGCAAGGACGGCAAGGACGGCAAGGACGGCAAGGACGGCAAGGACGGCCAGGCGGCGGTGGCCGCCCCGGCCCGAGGCGACGAGGTCGTGTCCTTCTCCAAGATCCGCCGACGCACGGCCGAGCACATGCGCCGGTCGCTCGACACGTCGACCCACGCCCTGGTGGTGATCGAGGTCGACTACGACAACGTTGACCGGGTCCGCCAGCCCGCCCGCGAGCGCTTCAAGGCCGAAGAAGGCGTCAGCCTGACCTACCTGCCGTTCGTGGCCCGGGCCGTGGTGGACGCCATTCGCGAGTTCCCCCACGTGAACGCGTCGGTGGGCGACGACGAGCTCATCGTGCACCACTACGTCAACTTGGGCATCGCCGTGGACCTCAGCCACCAGGGCCTCATCGTGCCCGTGGTCCACGACGCAGACGGCAAGCGCCTGCGGCTCCTGGCCCGGGAGATCGCCGACCTGGCGGCGCGGGCCCGGTCCAAGAAGCTGGGCGCCGACGACATCTCGGGCGGGACGTTCACCATCACCAACCCTGGTGGGTACGGCACCCTCCTCACCGCGCCCATCATCAACCAGCCCCAGGTCGCCATCCTCTCCACCGACGGGGTCAGGCCCAAGCCGGCGGCGGTCGCCCTGCCCGGCGGCGGCTACGGGATCGCCGTCCACCCCCTGGGCAACCTGGCCATCGCCTTCGACCACCGGGCCTACGACGGTGCCTACGCCTCGGCGTTCCTGGCCCGCACCAAGGAGATCCTCGAGACCAGGGACTGGGCCCAGGAGCTGGGGTGACGGCGCGCCCATGACGTTTCGGGTCCGTTGGCTCGGCCGCGTCCGCCACCGGGACGCCCACGCCCTGCAGCGCTCGTTGTGCCAGCGGTCGGGCGAGGACCACCTCCTGCTGCTCGAGCACCCGCCCGTCTACACCCTGGGGGTGCGGGCCAGGCCGGAGCAGGTCCTGGTCCCGCCCGGGGAGTTGGGGGCCGAGCTGGTGCGGACCGACCGGGGCGGGGGCGTCACCTACCACGGCCCCGGCCAGCTGGTGGGCTACCCCATCCTCTCGGTCCCGGCCGAGCCGCGGGCCACGCCGCGCTACGTGCGCGCCGTGGAGCAGCTGCTGGTCGACGTGCTGGGCGACCTCGGGCTCCCGGGGGCCACGAGGATCGACGGCTACCCCGGCGTGTGGGTCGAGGACCGCAAGGTCGCGGCCATCGGCGTGCGGCTCAGCCGCGGCCGCTCCATGCACGGCTTCGCCCTCAACGTCGACCCCGACATGGCCATGTTCTCCCGCATCCTCCCGTGCGGCCTCGACAAGCCGGTGACCTCCCTGGCCCGGGAGGGGATCGAGGTGGCCATGAGGGACGTGGTGGACACCGTGGCCCGCCGGGCCGTCGAGCGCTGGGCCCCAGGAGGCTCCGAACGCCAGGACGTGGCCTGGCGGGGCGACCACCGCGACCCATCGCTCACGGTGGACGCCGGCGGGGGCGCGCCCGTCCGCCTCCTCGGTCGGCTGGCCGAGGCCGGGGTGCAGCCGGGCGCGGGCCTCGAGCCCGGGGCGCGCAAGCCCGAGTGGTTGCGGGCCGGGGCTCACATGGGGCCCGAGTTCCGCTCCCTGAAGAAGACCATGCGGGCCCTGGAGCTGGTCACCGTGTGCGAGGAGGCGGGCTGCCCGAACATCTTCGAGTGCTGGGCCGAGGGCACGGCCACGTTCATGATCAACGGCGAGCGCTGCACCCGCGCCTGCGGCTTCTGCCTCGTCGACACCCGCCACCCCGAGCCCCTGGCCACCGACGAGCCCGAGCGGGTGGCCGAGGCGGTCGAGCGCATGGGTCTGGCCCACGCCGTCGTGACCGCCGTGGCCCGGGACGACCTGCCCGACGGCGGCGCCGGGGCCTTCGCCGCCACCATCGTGGCCGTCCGCCGGCGGGTACCGGAC
>JALYHF010000295.1 GCA_030776745.1 Actinomycetota bacterium
GCCTGGGGCAGTGTCAGCTCCGGAGGCGATGGCGCGCCCCCCAGGGCCACCACGGCGACCACCCCGGCCACCACGACGCCCACGGCGACCACGGCGGCGACGAGCAGGCGGGACGGCTCCACGGGGAGCGCGGCCAGCCGGTCCCACCAGGACGGCGGCGTGTCGGGCACGGGGGACCCCCAGGTCGGAGAGAAGCCGTGGGGGGAAGCGTCCCGGGGGGAGCGGCGCCGTCAGCCTACCGCCGGCGGGTCCTCCTCGGAAAGGGTGGGGCCCGAAGTCGTGGCCCGCCGCGCCTCCCGTTCGGCCTCCACCTCCAGCGGGATCCGCCGGTAGGCGCCCCAGTGGCCGTAGCCCCGCAGGCGCCACCCGAGATAGGCGCCGAGGTAGCGACGAAGGAACCCGACGACACCGAACCGGCGCCACTGGCGCGCGTGGACCAGCTCGTGGCGCAACAGTCGCTCGTTCGCCGCCGCCCGCCGGCGCACGATGATCAGCCGGCCGAGGGTGATGGCCGAGGAGCCGGGGGGCACCGGGCCGCCGACCCAGATGCGAGTCCCCTCGGGCCCCCTTCGGAGCACGGCCAACTCAGAACAGCCGGGCGGTGAGGGCCCTGCGGTAGGTGCTGGTGCGAGGGTCGTCGGGCCCCATGACCTCGAGGAGGTCGAGGAAGCGCTGGCGCGCCGCCTCTTCGTCCTTCACCCGGTCGAGCAGGGAATCCAGCTCGGCCGTGGGGTCGCCGCCGTGGCCGTCGCCGTCGCCACCCACCCGGGCCAGAGCGGCCACCCGTCGGCCCTCGGCCGTCTCGGGCACCCGGGCCAGCAGGGCCAGCGCCTCTTCCGTCTCCCCCCGGCCCACCAGCAGCTCGGCCATGCGGACCACGGCGTCGGGATGGTCGGGCTGCAGCATCAGGGCTCGGCGCAGGGAGTCCTCGTCGCCTGCTTCCGCGAGGAGGTCGGCCTCGCTCTTGGCCGGCACCAGCGCCTCGACGAAGGCCTTCACCTGGGCTTCGGGCAGGGCCCCGATGAAGTGGTCGACGACCTCGCCGTCCCGCAGGGCGTAGACGGCCGGGATGGACTGGACCTGGAACGAAGCGGCCACGCCGGGGTTGGCGTCCACATCGACCTTGGCCAGCTCGACGGCCCCGCCGGTGCCGGCCACCACCCTCTCCAGGATGGGGGTGAGGGTGCGGCAGGGCCCGCACCAGGACGCCCACAGGTCGACCACGACGGGGACCTCGGAGGAACGCTCGAGGACGTCGCGCTGGAACGTCGCGTCGGTGACATCGACCATCCCCGTCAGTCTACGGTGGCACCCGCGATGAGCCTGTACGAGGTGCAGCCCCACCCGGACCTGGAGTCGCCCGTCCTGGTCCTGGGCATGGAGGGGTGGATCGACGCCGGGCTGGGCGCAGGCACCACCATCTCCCACCTCCTGGCCGCCGTCCCCACCGAGGTGGTGGCCACCTTCGACGGGGACGAGCTGATCGACTTCCGGGCCCGGCGACCGACGGTGCGCATCTCCGACGGGGTCGCCCTCGGCCTCAACTGGCCGGAGATCCAGCTTCGGGGCGGCCAGGACCCGGCCGGGAAGGACGTGCTGGTGCTGGTGGGCCCCGAGCCGGACATGCGCTGGCACGCCTTCGTGGACGCCGTGGTCGGCCTCGGCACCGAGCTGGGCGTGCGCCTGGTCGTCGCCGTGGGGGCCTTTCCCGCCCCCGTGCCCCACACCCGCCCCGTCCGCCTGGCCGCCACCGCCAGCACCCGCGAGCTGGCCGAGCGGGTGGGCGTGGTGACCGGCACGATCGAGGTGCCGTCGGGCATCCACGCCGCCCTCGACGCCGGCTTCGCGGCGGCGGGAATCGAGGCCATGGGGCTGTGGGCGCGGGTCCCCCACTACGCCGCCGCCATGCCCTATCCGGCGGCCAGCGCCGCCCTGATCGAGGGACTGGCCTCGGTGGCCGGGCTCGACCTCAGCGCTGAGGAGCTGCGGGCCGCAGCCGACGTGACGACGGGTCGCATCGACCAGATCATCGCCTCCAGCGAGGAGCACGGCGAGATGGTGCGCCAGCTCGAGGCCAACGCCGACGCCGAGGAGGACGCTCCTCCACTCGACCTCACCAAGCTGCCGTCAGGCGACGAGATCGCCGCCGAGCTGGAGCGCTTCCTCCGCGGCGAGGGCTGAGCGGGTAGCCGTCTCGAACAGCCGCCTCCTCAGTGGGCCTGGAGCACGCCGTCGTCGCGGAAGTCGGCGAGGAACGACGCGGCGGCGGGTGAGGCGACCACCACCTCGGCGGCACCGGCCCGCCCCGGCGACGCCGGCACCGTGACGTTGCGCACCCGCGACGGGTCGATGGACAGGCCCAGGCGCCCCAGCCGGTAGAGCTCGCCCAGGCCCACGCCCTCCACCCGGGTGTGGCGGGCCAGCACAGCCAGGGCCCGCAGCGCCCCGGTGGCACCGGCCTGCTCGGCCCGCAGCTTGGCCAGGGCCGAGAGCACGAGCTGTCCCTGGTGCTGGGTGCGGCGCAGGTCGCCGTCGGGGATGCGGCGGTTCCGGGCGAAGGCCAGGGCGGCGGCGCCGTCCATGTGCACGCGGCCGGCGGGGAACACGGCACCCGAGAGGCGGTCGTTCATGGGGAAGGGGACGTCGACGTCCACGCCGCCCAGCTCGTTCACCATGGCCTGGAAACCGTCGAAGCCGGTGACGAGCAGGAAGGCCACGTCGACGCCGGTGAAGCGCTCCACCACCTCCACCTGCAGGGCGGGGCCGCCGAAGCGGTAGCCGTCGTTGATCTTGCCCCGGCCGTGACCGGGGATGTCGACCAAGGTGTCCCGGGGGATGTTGACGATGGTGGCGGCCCCGGCCGCGGGGTTGACGCCGATGACGTGCAGGGCGTCGCCCCGCTCGCCCTCGAGGCCGGGCCGGGCGTCGTTCCCGACGGCGAGCAGGAAGACCGGGCGGCCCGGCACGGGCACGAAGTGGGCCTCGTCCACCTTGTGGATCTCCACCGCGGTCTGCGCCTGCGCCCAGGCACCCCCCACGCCGGCGAGGAGCAGGACGGCCACGGCAGCGGCCAGCGCCCGCCTCATCGAGGGCCGCCCGGGGGCGGGGGGCTGTCGCGCTGGGTGCGCAGGTCGTACGAGTCGATCCGCCACGTGCTGCCCTCGGCGACCAGGGCCAGGTCACCGGCGCGGACGACGGCCAGGCGGGCGGCGTCGGAGGACACGAGCAGGCTCACGTCCAGCTGGGCCGCCACCACGACCACCTCCCCGCCGGGGCCGGTGAGGGCGGTGAGCTTCACGCTGGCTCGGTCCTTGCGCACCTCTCCGGACACGGGTGTGCCCTCCTCCACCAGGGCGGCCCGGTCCGGCCCGCCCACCCGGGGGGCAGCCGCCGCCGTGAACAACGCCTCGAGGCTCCCTGGGGGCCGCCCCGTGCGCAGCGGCTGGACCACGGCGCTGGCCAGGTAGGTGTTCAACGTGGCCAGGACGGCCGCCTTGACGTCTTCGGGGAACGGGGGCGGTGGGAGGCGGACGGCGTGCACCTCGGCCCCGGTGAGGGCGAGGGCGTAGCCGGGGAGGGCGCCGCCGTCCGCCTCGTCGTCGTCGCCCCCAGAGCAGGCACCCCCGACCAGCGCGGAGAGGACCACGACGGCGACCGCCGAACGCGCCAGGCGCCTCACGCGGTGGCGTCCGCCAGGGTGGCCACGTCGTCACGGGTCAAGATGCCCCCGATGGGCCCGCCCGGGTTCAGCGCCAGGCCGGCGCACTCCCCGGCCAGCACGAGCTCGAACACCGTCGCGGCCGGCTCCACCCGGGGGTCGTACGAGGTGGGGAAGGCGGCCCGCATGGCCGGCACATCAGTGAAGGCGGGGAGGTAGGGCTGCTCGTCCTCGCCGATGGCCAGGACCAGCTCGCGACCCTCGAGGGCGACGACCAGGTCGCACTCCAGCAGCGCCTCGTAGAGGGCCTTGCGGGTGGCCTCGTCGTCGTGGGCGGCCACCGCCTCGATGGCGGCCACCAGTCCGGCGTTGCCGTTGGTCATGCCACCACGTTGACCAGCCGGGGCGGGCGGACCACGACCTTCTTCGGGTCCCCGCCCCCCAGCAGCTCCTGGACCTTGGCCGAAGCCAGGGCCAGGGCCTCGGCGGCAGCACCGTCGATCCCGGGGTCCACCTCGATGCGGTCGCGCACCTTGCCGTTGACCTGCACCACCATGGTGACCGCCTCCGGCGCCGCCAGCTGCGGGTCGGGCTGCGGCCAGGCCTGGGCGTGGATGTGCCCGCCGCCGCGGCGCTCCCACAGCTCGGCGGTGACGTGGGGGGCCATCGGAGCCATGAGCAGCAGCAGAGTGTCCACCGCGAGGTCGGTGGTGCCCTCCCGGTACATCAGGTTGGTGAACTCCATGAGCGCGGCCACCGCCGTGTTGTACGACCAGCGGTCGTAGTCTTCGCTCACCTTGGCGATGAGGCGGTGGGCAGCCCGGTCGATGCCCGCCCCCGCCGTCGCCGGCCCCGGCCCGTCGCCGTTGGCCAGGCGCCACACCCGCTTCAAGAACCGCGAGCAGCCCTCGATCACCTCGTCGGTCTGCTCCGTCCAGTCCACGTCGTCGGCAGGTGGGCCGACGAAGAGGTGGTAGAGGCGCAGCGAGTCGGCCCCGACCGTGTCGAAGTACTGCGCCGGTGCCACCAGGTTGCCCTTCGACTTCGACATCTTGGACCCGCCCATGCGGATCATGCCCTGGGTGAAGAGCCGCCGGAACGGCTCGCGCAGGCCGGCGGGCGCCAGGCCCAGGTCGGCCAGGGCCTTGGTGTAGAAGCGGGCGTACATCAGATGGAGGATGGCGTGCTCGATGCCGCCGATGTACTGGTCCACCGGCATCCAGCGCTCGACCGCCTCCTGGCCGAACGGGCGGTCGGGCGACCACGGGTCGCAGAAGCGCAGGAAGTACCAGGACGAGTCGACGAAGGTGTCCATGGTGTCGGTCTCGCGCTCGGCCGGGCCCCCGCACCTCGGGCAGGTGGTGGTGCGGAACCGGGCGTGCGCCTTGAGGGGCGACTCCCCCGTGGGGGTAAACTCCACGTCGTCAGGGGCGAGGACGGGCAGCTCCTTCTCCGGCACGGGGACGATGCCGTCGACCGGGCAGTGCACGACGGGGATGGGACAGCCCCAGTAGCGCTGGCGGGAGACCAGCCAGTCGCGCAGGCGGTAGTTGACCTTGCGCTGCCCCTGGCCGGTGTCCTCCAGCCATCGGATGGCTCGCTCCTTGGCGCTGGCCACGTCGAGGCCGTCGAGCCACTGGCTGTTGATGGCCGGGCCGTCACCCAGGTACGCCTCACCCTCCCAGCCCTCGGGGGGCCGCACGGTCCGCACGATGGGCAGGCCGTGGGCCTGGGCGAAGTCCCAGTCCCGCTGGTCCTCGGCCGGCACGGCCATGATGGCGCCCGTGCCGTAGGTCATGAGCACGTAGTCCGCCACGTAGACGGGGATGGCCTGGCTGTTGAAGGGGTTGACGACCGAGGAGCCGGTGAACACGCCCCGCTTGTCGAGCGGGCCCTCGGTGGAGAGGCGCTCCACCTCGCTCTCCCGCGCCACCCGCTCCACGAAGGCCTCCACCTCGGCCCGTTGCTCGGCGGCGGTGAGGGCGGGCACCAGCGGGTGCTCGGGAGCCACCACGGCGTAGGTGATCCCGAAGCTGGTGTCCGGGCGGGTGGTGAACACCCGGATGGCCAGGTCCTCCCGGCCCTGCACCGGCAGGTCGAACTCGGCCCCCTCGGAACGACCGATCCAGTTGCGCTGCATGGTCTTGACCCGCTCCGGCCACTCCAGGTCGTCCAGGTCGGCCAGCAGCTCGTCGGCGTAGCGGGTGATGCGGAAGAACCACTGCTCGAGGTCCCGCTTGGTGACCACGTCTCCGGAGCGCTCGCAGGTCCCGTCGGCCAGCACCTGCTCGTTGGCCAGCACCGTGTGGCAGCCCGGGCACCAGTTCACCGGAGCGGTGGCCCGGTAGGCCAGGCCGGCCTCGAGGAAGCGCTGGAAGATGACCTGGTTCCAGCGGATGTACTCGGGATCGTGGCTGCGGAAGGAGCGGCGCCAGTCGTAGGCCGCGCCCAGCCGCTGCAGCGACGAGCTGAGCTCTTCGATGCGGGCGTCGGTGAACGGCCGGGGGTGCTGGGCGGTCTTGATGGCGGCGTTCTCAGCGGGCAGGCCGAAGCTGTCGAAGCCGATGGGCGACAGCACCCCGAAGCCGTGCATCGTACGGTGGCGCACGATCAGGTCGCCGAAGGTGTAGTTGCGCACGTGGCCCTGGTGGGCCGGCCCGCTCGGGTAGGGGTACATGCACAGCACGTAGTACGGCGGGCGGGGGTCGTCGTTGTCGACCTGGTAGGTGCCCTCGGCGGCCCAGCGCTGCTGCCACTTCTCCTCGATCGCCTGGACGTCGTAGGCCTCTGCCATGGCGGCGATGCTACCGGCGGGCCTCGGTCGTCCCCGGTGTTCGGACGGGCCTACGCTGGGCCCACCGAGGGGAGGGCAACTGGTGGACCCGATCACACCCCGAGCCGACGAGGCGACGCGGCGGTGACACCGCCTCCCGGGAGCGATCCCGCCTCGCTGGTCCCGGGCGACCCGGCGGGGTCGAGGCCCTGGCCCACCGGCTGGCCGGGTATGCCGAGGGAGCCGGCCACGCCGCCGCCCAGCTGCGGGCCGTCGATGGCGGCCAGTGGGTGGGCGAGGCGGCCGACGCTTTCCGCAACGTCATCGTTGAGATCCCGGCCAAGCTGGAGCGCGGGGCCAAGGCGTTCGGGGAGGCCGCCGACGCCCTTCGCAGCTATGCCCACGCGCTGCGCCGAGCCCAGGACACCGCCGTTCGGGTGACCGCCATGCTGTCCGAGGCCGACCACCAGAGCTGGGCCTGGTCCTCCCAGGTCGACGCCTACAACGGCGCCCTGGCCCAGGCCAGCGCCGTCGGCGGTCTACCGCCAGGTGGCCCTCCCCCACCCAGCGCCGATCCCGGTGCGGCCCAACGGGCGCACGCCACCCGCATCCTGGAGGAGGCTCGGGCCGACGTCGAGGCGGCGGCCCAACGCTCGGCCACCCGCCTGCGCGCCGTCGCGGCCGCCGCCCCCAACGAGCCCGGGCTGTTGTCGAAGGTCTGGCACCAGGTCCGCGAGTTCGGCGCCGGGGCGTGGGAGGCCACCTACAGCCTGGGTGAGTTCGTCTTCAAGCTCAGCCCCGTCTACCAGGTCATCGACCCGGTCGGCTACGCCGAGAACCTGGTGGGGCTGGGGAAGGGGCTCGTTTACGGGGCGACCCACCCGGTGGCGTTCGCCAAGGCCGTCACCGACTGGGAGACCTGGGTCGACAGCCCGGCCCGGGCCCTCGGCCACCTGGTTCCCGACCTGGCCCTCGCGTTGGCCACCGCCGGCGGCGGCGCTGTGCTCGAGGGGCGGAGCGCCGCCACCAGGCTGGCGGCCGCTGGCGACGAGGTCGGGACGCTCCTCGCCGTGGGGCGGGCCATCCCCCCGCCGCAAGAGGGAATGCGGGTGTACCGCGTCTGGGGCCAGGCCGAGGACGCCGGAGGGAACCTCATCCCCCGCGGCTCTCGACCGTGGGGCGAGTCGTGGACCCCCGTCCGACCGGACCTCACGCCCGACTTCCGCCAAGCCGCCGGCCTGCCCGACGAGAACCCAGCCCGCTTCTTGTCGGAGGGCGTGCTCCGTAAGCCGGAGAACGTCACCGAGGTGCGCGAGGCGCTGGAGCTCCACGGCAACCGCGGACGCTGGCCCGAGTACCTCATCGACGACAGCGAGCAGGCCGTCGAGCTCAGCCGGGTCAGCGGGGTCAACGAGCCGTGGACGCACCGCCCTGGAGACTGGGTGCCGGACGCGGCGCCGTGACGGAGCGTGCGCATCTCCCCGACGCCATGTGGCTCTCCTCGACCGAGCACCCGTCCTGGGGGGAGCCCCGACTGGTGCACCCTCGGGCGCTGGTGGCCGGGCCTCTCTCCGGCCGCGACTACGCCTGGCTCTCCGTCGAGCCCTTCGACGGACCGCCACCCGACGGCACCTGGGAGGTGTCCGACGTCGTGGTGACCCCCCGGTTCGACCTGGCCTTGGACGGGCCGCAGGAGGGGCACCCCCTCCACGTCCACCTCTGGGTGGCGCGGGGTCTCGACGATCTGGCCGCCGGCCACTTCCGACCGCCGAAGGCATCCTCCGACGCCTGGTGCACCCTCTACGCCAGCCGAGACGAAGCTGCCGCGAGGGCGGCCGCCCCGTGGTAAGAGGGCCCGAGGATGCCCCCGGCAACGTGCGCCTGTCCCACGCGCTGGCCTCGGTCGCCGATGGACACGCCGATGCGGCCCGCCAGGAGGTGTACCGGGCGCTGCTGGATGGCGTCGTGCTGGTACCCACCGTCGAGGTGTCGCCGGGCGAGGGGTCGACCGTGGCCGTCTTCCCAGACGGCGAGGGTGGCAGCGTCCTGGTCGCCTTCTCCAACGTGGGCGCGCTCCGCTCGTGGGCGGCGGAGGCAAAGACGTTCGTGGTCGTGCCGGGTGGCGAGCTGGCCCGTGTGGCCCGTCGCCATCGAGTGAGAGGCGTGCTGCTGGACCCGGCGTCTCCGAATCGCCTCTCTCTGGCGCCGGCCGAGCTCGACGCGCTCGCCGACGGGCTGGTCCCTGTACGCGCGGGAGCGAGCGAGGCCGCCGTGGGCTCCCCGCTGCCCCGCCGCGTCCAGCCGACTCGGTTCCCCTTTCCCGAGGCCGCCCTGGCATCGCTTCGAGGCCTGTCCTCCCGTCCCGAGGCGTCGGCCGTCCACCTGCTCGACGTCGGCTACGGGGGAGAGGACCCCGTGCCCACCGTCGTCGTGGAGCTGGCCCACGGCGTCGGGGACCCGGGCGGCCTCCTGGAGGAGATCGCCTCGTCGCTGGCGTCCACGCTGCCGCGGGGGCAAAGGGTCGACGTCGTCGAGGCCGACGACGCCCTGCTCGAAGCGACGGCTCGGCTGGCGGCGGAGGGAGAGGAGACGGGCCAGAGCTGACCGCCGGCGCGCTGCTACGCTGGGCCGCCCACGGGGGCGTAGCTCAGCTGGTAGAGCGCTTGACTGGCAGTCAAGAGGTCCGTGGGTTCGAGTCCCATCGCCTCCACAGGAACGCCGACACTGGCCCCGGTGCGGTGGGTGCGGATCGGCGAGCCCGAGGTCCAGCGGCTTCCCCCTGTCACCGGCTCGTCCCATGATGCTCCGTCGGACTGGCCGGCAGGGTCTCCACTATCGCCGGCCGGAGGACACAGCCGCTCTTCATGTGGGCAGCGTCCGGGCCCTGTCCTGCCTTCGACGCTGGCGAGCGGATCGAGGGAGCGGCAGGAAGCGGTCGGTGCCGTGAGGGATGGCACGATGAGCCGCGTGAGGGACGGGGAGCGGAGCGCTTGCCAGTACGACGCGATGGCGGTCGAGTATGCCGCGGACAATGCAGAGAGCGCCTTCAACGCCCACTACGAGCGTCCAGCCATGATGTCACTGGTCGGTGAAGTCGAGGGACGCCACGTCCTGGAAGTCGGGTGCGGCGCTGGCCCCCTTACCGCCTGGCTGGTTGACCGCGGCGCCGCCGTAACTGCCATGGACGTCAGTCCAGCAATGGTGCAGCTCGCCAAGGAGCGAGTCCGTGACCGGGCCACGTTCCTGGTTGCCGACCTGGCGGAGCCACTGTCCTTCGCCGGAGAGACGACGTTCGATCTAGTCGTCGCCTCCCTTGTGCTGCACTACGTGAAGAGCTGGGAGGAGCCCCTGAGAGAGTTTCGTCGGGTGCTGAAGCCGGACGGAGCGGTCTTGTTCTCCACGCACCATCCCAGCATGGATTGGCAGCTCCACTGTCCTGATGACTACTTTGCCTTCAAGCAAGTGACCGAGACATGGTTGAAGGGATCGCGAGAGTTCGAGGTGACTTTCTGGCGGCGACCACTCACGGCGATGACAGATGCAATCACTTCCGCTGGCTTCCTGATTGAGCAACTGACGGAGCCCGAGCCAAGCGCCGAGCTCCGAGATCGCGACCGAGAAGCGTACGAACTCCTACGCACAACGCCGCAATTCCTCTTCTTTCGCCTTCGCCTCAGTTGAGCAACCCGCGGTCGGTAGCTGTGCCGTCCCCTGAGGGGCTTGGCGGGCTGAGCAACTCGGTCCCGCGGCCGCGGGCCAAGCGTCAGCGCCTAGCGCGGCTCCGCATCGGGATCAGCGTTGGAAACGCCACCTCGCTCGTCGTCGTCATTCTCCGGAAACGGCTGACCGGCCTCATCGACTCCGACGGCGTTCGAGAACTTGTCGCTAGCAACCGGACGCATGCCGCCCGCCACATGTAACTCGGTTCTCGCCGCTGCGGCTGCTCTTAGCCGCGCCAAGGCGTCAACAGCGTCGTCCTCAGGATCGGTTCTGTCGCTCAACCGACCTCCCGTAGGTAGATTTCCCACTTTCCGGTTGTTGGATTAAAAGTTCGGTCGAGTACATCGAACTTCGTGCCCGCATCAAACAAGACCTCGGCCTCATCCGGAACCTGGGAAAAGGACGATACATCACGACCGGTACGAGAATCGATTATGAAGTCTGTGTTGCCTGGGAAGGCGGCGGACGGATCGGCGGAGGAACTAGTGAACCCAGGCTCCACTACGCGTTGGCCCGGTAAATAGCGGGCGAGTTGTTCCTCCGACAGTGAAGTGCCACGGTACACCGGACCCTTATGTATGGGCAGCTTCTTGAGCGCCTTGCTGAGATCGTCAACGCGGTCTTGCACAATCGCACGCTCGGCCTTGCTTCCGGAACGGAGGCTGCGGTTGATCTCTCTGTAGCCACTTCCAGTATAGTCAGCGATCGCTGCGAGGTCGCGTTGGCCCAGCTTGTAATTGGCTCCCGTGGGGAGATCATCGGCCAAGCGGGCGACGCGACTGGTGCCACGCCCGGCCTTGAGTGCAGCCGCCCCGGCACCTCCCGTAGCGAGCGCCAGCACCAGGTCGGGCACGAGCTGCCCGAGGGCCCGCGCCGGGTTGTCGAACCACATGTCCCAGTTGGTGATGGCCTTGGCGAACTCTTTGGGGTGCGTGACGCCGTAGGCCAGGCCTTCACCGATGCCCGTGAGGTTCTCCACGTAGCCGTCCGGGTCGATGATCTGGTAGACGGTCGTCAGCTTGAAGATGAACTTGCCCATCTCCCAGGTGGCGTCCCAGGCACCGTCGGCGAACTCCCCTGCGCTGTGCCAGATCTTGGACAACAGCCCCGGCTCGTCGGGGGCGGCGGCGGCGGCGTCGTTGAGGCGGGCGGCCGAGCGCCGGGCGGCCGAGTCGACCTCGGCCCGGGCCCCCTCGAGCAGGCGCAGCGCCTCCTGGCGCTGGGCCGCCCCCGGGTCCACCAGGGGAGGCGGGGGGCCGAGCGTGGCCGCCACCGCCTCGCCCTG
>JALYHF010000296.1 GCA_030776745.1 Actinomycetota bacterium
CCACGTCCGGGCGGAGGTCGGGGTCGTGGGTGCGCACGGGCTGCGGCTCAGGCCGGGCGGCCGGTGGTGGAGCCGGGAAGCGAGCGGCGCCGGAACCGGTGGGCGTAGGACGGGGAGTAGAGGTGGCTGCGCCCGGCCGGCGCGGCGAGGGCGGGCCCCACCAGGACCAGCACCGTGGTCCTGGCCGCGGTGGCCTCCAGCTCCTCGGCGAGACGGCCGACGGTGGTGGGCACCACCCGCTCCTCGGGCCAGGAGGCCCGGACCACGATGACGGCCGGCGTGTCCGGCCCGTAGGCGCTGCCCGGAGCCAGGAGCTCGGCCTGGAGCTGGGCCGGGCGGGCGGCGGACAAGAACACGGCCATCGTGGTGCCGTGGCGGGCGAAGCCGGCCACTGTCTCCCCCTCGGGCATGGACCCCGCCGTGCGCCCGGCCAGACGGGTCAGGACCACGCTCTGGGCCACCCCCGGCACGGTGAGCTCCCGGCCCACGGCGGCGGCGGCGGCGGCGAGGGACCCGACACCGGGGACGATCTCGAATGGCCGTCCCCGGTGGAGGCACCAGTCGATCTGTTCCTGGACGGCCCCGTAGACCGACGGGTCACCCGAGTGGAGGCGGACGATGCTCGCCTCGGGGTGGCCCTCGTAGACGGCCACCACGTCCTCGAGGGTCATGCCCGAGGAGTCGTGGACCTCGGCGCCGGGCCGGGCGTGGACCAGGACGGCCTCGGGCACGAGGGACGCGGCCCAGACCACCACGTCGGCCCCGGCCAACCGGTCACGCCCCCGCAGAGTGATGAGGTCGGCCGCCCCCGGTCCGGCCCCGACGAAGGAGATCACGGCTCCACCGCCGCCGGCCCGCCGGCACCGGGGGGCACGATCACGGTGGCCAGGTAGCTGGCGGCCGCACCGGCGTGGGCCTTCAGCGGGCCGACTCGCTGGCCGGGGAGGCCCAACAGCTCGCCGAACACCGCACCGTCGAGGCGGCCCACCTGGCCCAGGCGCGCCGCCAGGCCGGGAAGGTGGCGGCCTCCCTTGTAGATCACCACGGCGGCACGGTCGTCGGCCAACGCCCGCTCCACGTCGCCGGCCCCAGCCACGGCGGTCACCAGATGGAGGGGCTGGGCGCCGTCGACCACCACCGCCCCGGCCCTCGACGCCAGGTCCTGGAAGGCCATGATCCCCGGCACGGTCTCCACCGCCGTCCCCGAGCGGCGCTCCACCACGGCCCGGGCCAGGTGGGGAAATGTGCTGTAGACGTTGGGGTCGCCGAGGGTGACGAAGGCGACCCGCTCGCCTTCCTCCAGGCACTCGACGACGCGGGCTGCCGCCAGGGCGTGGGCGGCGGCACGGGCCCCCTCGTCGGGACCGATGGCGAAGACCAGCCGTTCGACGGCGATGCCCGGATCGGCCCGGCGGACCACGGACTCGGCCCGGCCCATGACATCGGAGGACGTCGTGGGGCCGAAGACGCGGTCGGCCTCGCACAGGACGCGCCGGGCCCGGCCGGTGAGCAGCTCGGGGTCGCCGGGGCCCACCCCGACCCCGACGAGTGACGCGCCCATCCCATCCTCCGTGGGACGACTCCCGTGCGCCGCGGGCGGGGTCTGGCTCCCGGGTACCGCGCCCGACCGCGGCCGGCTCCCGGTGACAGTGGCGGGACCGCGCCGGACTCACACCGGCTTCCCGTGCTGCGACGGCCGGACTCTAGCCGCACCGGAGGTGGTGACGTGCGGGACGAGTGATGGTAGGTTTGTCCCACTCTCGAACAGAGAGGCCATTCTCCCTTGAACAGGCAGGCGAGGATCCTCGGTACCCAGGAGGACACCCCTGCATGTCGCTCGTTGAAGCCCCGTTCGAGGTCGTGGTCTCCCGCGCCCTCGGAACGGTCGTCGTCACCATCCGGGGCGAGCTGGACACCTATACGGCTCCCCAACTCCGCAGCCAGCTGAAGGACCTCATCGACGAGCAGGGCAACCTGACGGTGGTGGTGGACCTGAGCAAGATGGCCTTCATCGACTCGAGCGGCCTGGCCGTCCTGGTCGACGCCCTCCAGCGCATGCGCCGCCACGGCGGAAGCCTGACCTTGGCCAACCCGAGCCGCAGCACGTCGAAGGTGCTCGAGATCTCCGGGCTCGACAGGATCTTCAGCCTCACCCTGACGTAGGGCAGCGTCGGCGGCGGGCTCAGCCCTCCGCCACTGCCCCGGCCGCCACCCCCAGGTCGGCCACCAGGCCGGCGAAGGCCGCCTCCCGGTCGTCGGGCTCGGCGACGCGCAGGATGGCCGACGGGTGGATGGTGGCCATGGCCAGCGGAGCGTAGGGCCACGCCACGAACTGTCCCCGCTGCCTGGTGACCTTGAAGCTGCGGCCCAGCAGGGCCTGGGCGGCCGTGGCGCCCAGGCACACCACCACCTGCGGACCGACCAGCTCCAGCTCCAGCTCCAGCCAGGGCCGGCAGGCCTGGATCTCCTCGGCGTTGGGCTTCTGGTGCAGGCGCACCTTGCCCGCCGGCCGCCACTTGAAGTGCTTCACGGCGTTGGTCACGTAGGCCCGGGAGCGGTCGATGCCGGCCTGGGCCAGGGCCCGGTCGAGCAGCTGACCGGCCGGCCCGACGAAGGGCCGGCCGGCCCGGTCCTCCCTGTCCCCGGGTTGCTCGCCCACCAGCATCACGTCGGAGCCGGCGGCGCCCTCACCGAACACCGTCTGGGTCCCGAGCTTGTACAGCTCGCAGTTTGTGCAGGTGGCCGCCTCGGAGCGGACCTGATCGAGGGTGCGGGCCCGGTTCACAACAGCGGCGACAGCTCCTTCTCCCAGAAGCGGAAGAACCCCTCCTGGTCCGGGCCGATCTGGTGGAGGTAGAGGTGGGTGTACCCGGCCTCCTCGTACTGGCGGATGCTCCCCACCACCGCTTCGGGGTCCGGGCCGCACGGGATGGCGGAGGCGACGTCTTCCTCGGTGACCATCTCCGCCGCCTGCTCGAAGTGGGTGGGCGTGGGCAGGTCCTGGGCCAGCTGTCCCTTGACGCCGGCGTTGGGCCACTGCTGGTAGGCGGTGCGGCGGGCGGCAGCCTCGTCCTCCGCCCAGCAGATCGTCACCTCGCCGTAGCGGGGGCCGGTCCCGCCGGCGGCGGCGTACGAGTCGAGCGACTCCTTCTGCGGTGACGTGGCCCAGAAGCCGTCGCCGATCCTGGCCGCCAGCTCGACGGCAGCGAGACCGAAGGCCGACACGATCAGCGGCGGCAGGGCATCGGGCGCGTCGTAGAGGCGGGCGTTCTCGACGGTGTAGAAGGGCCCGTGGTGGTCGACCGTGTCGCCCCCCCAGAGCCGTCGGATGACGTCCACCGCCTCCTCCAGCATGTCGAGGCGGACGTCCGCCGGTGGCCAGCGGTCGCCCAGGACGTGCTCGTTGAGGGCTTCGCCGGTGCCCACGCCCAAGAAGAACCGGCCCGGCAGCATGGTGGCCGAGGTGGCGGCGGCATGGGCCACCACGGCCGGATGGATGCGGATCAGGGGGCAGGTGACGCCGATGCCCAGCTCGATGCTCTGGGTGGTGGCGGCGATGCCCCCGACGACGGACCACACGAAGGCGCTGTGGCCCTGGGCGCTCACCCAGGGGTGGTAGTGATCGGAGATCGAGGCGAAGGAGAACCCCGTCTCCTCGGCCCGCCGGGCGTTGCGGACCAGGTCGAGGGGCGCGTGCTCCTCACTGGCCAGGGCGTAGCCGAACGTCGTCATGGGCTGCTCCTTCCCGCCGTCGAGTCAGCTGTCCTTCCCTCCGTGCCCCAGAAGAAACCCGGCTCCGGCCGAGCACCTCCCGGCCAGCATCACCCGCCGTCCCTGGGCGTGGCGGCGGCCACGAATCGCTCGGCCGGCGTGGGGTCGCCGCCCAGGTGGAGGTGGAGGTAGGACGCCAGCATCGTCGCCGAGGCGAACCCGCCCGGTCCGCCGCCGAGCCGGCCCCGCAGATCGAGGCCGTCCCCCGGGGGATCGAGGGCCGAGTAGTGGAACTCGTGGCCCCGCAGCTCCACCCCTCGCCGGGCCAGCGGCGTGTCGACCCGGGCCACCCCCGTGCGGTAGCCCAGGCTCAGCCTTCCGGTCATCCGCCCGTCGGCCGGGATCGATCCGCACAGGACGTGGCCGTCGAACGACCGGGCCAGCCACAGCAAGCCCCCGCACTCGGCCCACACCACCAGGCCCGACGCCACGGACCGGCGCAGCTCGCCCAGCAACGGCCGGTTGTCGGCCAGCGCCTGGGCGAACACCTCCGGGAAGCCGCCTCCCGCCACGACGGCGGTGACGGCCTCCGGCAGGGCGGGGTCGACGGCGGGGTCGAAGGGGATGAGCTCGGCGCCGGCCGCCTCGAGGGCCTCCAGGTTGTCCTGGTAGGAGAAGCTGAAGGCGGGGCCGCTGGCCACCGCCACCCGAGCCCGACCGGACGGGTGGGCCCTCGCCGGTGGCTCCGTGGACCGCGGCGGCGCCGCCCCGGCCACGGCGACGAGGGCATCCAGGTCGCAGTGGCGCCCGACGGCGGCGGCCAGGTCCTCCACCGAGCGGCGCACCAGGTCGGCCTGCTCGGCCACCGGCACCAGCCCGAGGTGGCGGCCCCGCCACCCCAGCGCCGCGTCCCGCCGCATGGCCCCCAGCACCGGCACACCCGTGACGGCCGCAGCCTCCCGGAGCATGTCCTCGTGGCCGTCGCTGCCCACGTTGTTGAGGACCACCCCGGCCACCGGCACGGCCGGGTCGAAGGTGGCGAACCCGTGGATGAGCGCCGCCACCGAGCCGCTCATGGCGGCGGCGTCGACGACCAGCACCACGGGGGCTTCGAGGAGATGGGCCACGTGCGCCGTGCTCGCCCCCCCGCCCCCGGCGGCGCCGTCGAAGAGGCCCATCACCCCCTCCACCACCAGCAGGTCGGCCCCGGCGGCGGCCCGGCCGGCGAGCGGTACGACCGCCCCCTCGCCGCAGATCCAGGCGTCCAGGTTCCGGGGGGCACGCCCCGTCGCCGCCGCGTGGTACCCGGGGTCGATGAAGTCGGGGCCCACCTTGGCCGACGCCACCCGCAGCCCCTTGGCCCGCAGGGCAGCCATGATCCCGGTGGCGATGGTGGTCTTGCCCACGCCGGAGTGGGTGCCGGCGACCACCAGGCGGGGGCCGAGGGCGGCCACCGTCAGTACTCGATGCCCTTGACGGCCTTGACGCCCTCGTCGTAGGCGTGCTTGACCTTGCGCATCTCGGTGACCGTGTCGGCCACCGCGATCAGCTCGTCGGGCGCGTCCCGGCCGGTGATGACCACGCTGGTCTTGGGCGACCGGTGGGCCACGCCCTCGACCACGTCGCCCACCGCCACCCAGCCGTAGGTCACGGCATAGGTGAGCTCGTCGAGGATCAGCAGCTGGTAGTCCCCCGACGCCAGCTTGTGGCGGGCCACGTCCCAGGCGTGGCGCCCCTTGGCCCTGGTCTCGTCCAGGTCGCTCGACTCCCAGGTGAAGCCGTCCCCCAGGGTGTGCCACTCGATCCCGAGGTGGTCGGCCAGCTTGCGCTCGCCCGTCTTCCACTTGCCGCCCTTGACGAACTGGACCACGGCGACCTTCCAGCCCCGGGCCCACCCGCGCCCCATCACCCCGAAGGCGGCCGAGGACTTGCCCTTCCCGTGACCGGTGTTGAGCAGCACGATCGACTCGGCGCGGGGCACGGCCGTGAGGGTAACGGCTCCCGGGCCAGGCGCCGGGCGGCGGCGCCGGGTAACGTGCCCGGCGCTGCGCAGGGAACACCGGTGGGAATCCGGGGCTGTCCCGCAACTGTCACCGGGGTCGGCGGGCCCCGGGAGCCAGATACCTGCCTGCCGAAGGGAGACGCGTGGACGTCATGGAGATGCAGCTCCGCTCCCGGCGCGAGAACGGGAGGGAGCTCCCCGTGCTGGTGTGGCGGTTCGCCGCGCCTGTGCGGATGATCGCCTCGGCGCCCCACGGAGGAGGCGTCGGGCCCCGGCGCTGGGTGCTCAACGCCCAGGTGCCCGCCTCCTACGGCCGCCGCGACCCCGACGTGCACCTGGCCAAGCTGGGCGTGTCGCTGGGCCTGCCCAGCCGCGGGGTGGGCATGCTCACCGCCGCCGACGTGCGCCGGGTCTCGTCGAGCGTCGACGGCGGGGTGGAGGCGGCGGCCACGGTGGGCCTGGGCCACCCAACGTGGGCGGCCGCGCCCCACGAGCGGCGGCCGCTGAGCTTCGTGGGGACCATCAACGTCGTCGCCTTCGTCCCCGAGCGACTCTCCGACGCCGCCCTCGTGAACGCCGTGGCCACGGCCACGGAGGCCAAGAGCCAGGCCCTCTGGGAGCGGGGGGTGGAGGGCACGGGCACGGCCACCGACGCCGTGTGCGTCGCCTGCCCGGCCGAGGGG